>CAMBEV010000015.1 GCA_945865595.1 Nannocystis exedens
GTCGGCGCCTACCTCGTGCGGGTTCTCGTAGAGAACGGGCATGCCGGTTTCCATCGTCGGGCCGACGACGCTCGCATCGAGATGGAACGACTTCTTGACGAGTTCGACCATGGCCTCTGTGAGGGGCGGAACGACGCTCGCCACAATGGCGGCGGTTACGCGGCTTGGGGCGATCTGATGCAGGCCGAGCAGGGAGTAAAAGAGTACCGCGTACTCGTCGCTCGTACGACCACGAATGGTCTCGATGCGAAACTGATGCACGAGCGCGTCGCCCTCAAAGAGCCCGAAAACGATGTTGGTATTGCCAACGTCAATTGCAAGAAGCATCGGAAGGCGAGGGTATCGCGAAAGCCTTCTGTTCGCCCAACCTGCGAACGGTGTGTCATGATCAAACCGTGAACCCTCTCGTTGCACTCAGCTCAGCAGCTACCGCGTTGCGGTCTGTTGCCCAACTTACGGGCGTCGGCCCCGCGGCGCTTCGGGGCGCACTCTACGGCGCGCGGCTAGGGGCAGGCCTCGCAGGCGCTGCTTTTGGCAGAGGCGTCGTCGAGAAGCTCGGCGTTGAAGTCGTCAAGCGGGTGGCAACGACCGCAGCGCTCGTCAAGAGCGTGCCATCGCTCATCGTGGAGCATGGCGGAACGTCTCTTGAGATCGGAGCGCAGGGCCAGGTCGCTGCGCGCGTGAGCGAAGCGACCCTCCGCACGATTGCCGCCTCAACCGTGCGAGGTGCCCTGTCACAAATAGGGCGCGCGACGTTACGAGGTGCGGCCGCGGGCGCAGCGATCGATGCAATCTGGTCTGGCCTAGGCCTCATCCGCCAGGTGCGCGATGGATCGATGACGAAGGATGCGGCCACGAGGCGTGTTGCGAAGCGCGCCGGGCGCGGAGCGGTTGCGGGTGCTGCGGGTGTCGCCGCCGCAAGTGGCACGTCTGCTCTTCTGGCAGCAACGGGGCTCGGTATTCTCGGAGCGCCGGTGGTTGTGCCGCTTGTCGCCATGGCTGCGGCGAGTTCGTTCGCGATGCGAGCGTTTGATCGTCGCTTTCCAGATGCAAGCTCGAAGCCCGAGCGTACGATAGTGCGATGAGGCACGTTCTGATCACGGGTGCTGCCGGCGCGCTTGGTGCTGCGGTGGCTCGCACGCTCACCGCTGAACAATCGCGTTCGCACATCGAACAATTTTCGCTGCTCGATGTTCCGCAGAGCCGTGACCGCCTTGATGCGCTCGCGAAGGACGTTCGTGGTCGCGCATTTGTGTGTGATCTCTCGTCAGAAATCGAAGTGTCTCGCATCATGCGCGATGTCACTGAAGGCGGCGCCCCGACACACGCGGTGCTCGTTGCGGGTGGCTGGCGCGGAGGAGTTCCCCTGCACGAAGGCGGCGCCGGGGACTACCACGACATGTTTCGCATGAACGTCAATACGGTTTACTATGCGCTGCGCGCCATTCTGCCTCTCATGGTCGCTGCCAAGGGCGGAAGTATCGTGGTTATCGGCTCGCGTGTAGTCGAGCGTCCCTGGACCAGCACGGGTGCGGCTGCCTACGCGGCAAGCAAGAGTGCGGTGGTCACGCTCGCGCAAACCATTGCTCAAGAAGTACTGCCGTTCGGGGTGCGCGTGAACGCGATCATGCCGAGCACGCTCGATACCCCGGCGAATCGTAAGGCGATGCCCGACGCCGACCCGAGCCGGTGGGTTTCGCTCGAATCGTGCGCGGGCGTGATCGATTTTCTGCTCTCGGACGACGCGCGCGACATTAGCGGCGCGAGCATTCCGGTGTACGGGCGCGCGTAGTTCCGTCAACCACAACTACCCCGCGTCTGGCTCGAGTTCGCTACCAAAGGCGCCTTCCCACTTCGCGACGATGACCGACGCGAGGCCGTTGCCCATCACGTTCACGGAGGTGCGCGCCATGTCCATGATCTCGTCAACGGCGAGGAGCATCGCGACGCCCGCTCCGCCCGGCAGCCCGAAGCCGTCGCAGGTGGCCGCGATGATCACGAGGGTGGCGCGCGGAACGCCTGCGACGCCCTTTGACGTGAGCATCAACGTGAGCATCATCGCAACTTGCTGACCGAAGGTGAGTTCGATGTGGGCGGCCTGCGCGATCGTGAGCGTGGCGAGCACCAGATAGAGCGTCGAGCCGTCGAGATTGAATGAGTAACCGGTGGGGATCACAAACCCGGCGATGCGTCTCGGGACACCAAACTTCACCACGCTTTCGAGCAACTTAGGCAAGGCCGACTCGCTGCTCGCCGTGGAGAACGCGGTGATCATGGGTTCACGAATCGCGCGCAAAAATCCGAGCACAGGCGTGCGCGTGATCCACATGAGCGGCACGAACACGAGCACGACTAAAAGTAACAGAGCAAGATACAAACTTCCGACAAGGCGAGCATATTGGGCAAGCAAGTGAACGACTGCGGGCCAGCCACTGACGAAGCCCGATGCGCCCTGATGCCCGGCGGCCATGTGGCTCACGTTGTAGGCCATTGCCCCGAAGACGCCGATCGGCGTGAGCTTCATCACGAGGTCCGTGTACTTGAACATCGTTTGGGCCACGGACTCGAAGAAGTGAAGCACCACTTTTCCGCGTTCGCCCAGGCGGGTCATCGAAATGCCGAAGAGCGTCGCGAAGACGACCAGCGGCAAAATGTCGCCCTCGGCAGCATGTTTGACGAGGTTGGTCGGCAGGGCGTGCAGGGCGATATCCCATCCGTCAAGCGGCTTAACAAGTGTGCCGGCCGGATGTGCGGTGAGATCGAGCGGCAGAGATGCGCCGGGTTTGAGTGTGTTGGCGATGCCGAGTCCGATAAATAGCGCAATTGTAGTTACGAGTTCAAAATAGAGCAGTGCCTTGATGCCCATGCGTCCAACGGCTTTCGCGTCGCCGGTCTGCGCGATGCCGACCACGATGGTCGAAAACAACAACGGGACAATCAGGCCCTTGATGAGGCCGATGAACGCCTTCGAGCAGAAGTAGAAAATCTTGTAGCTGGTGGGGTGCGCATCCTGGGGCAAGAAACCGCCAAGGACGACGCCGGCGAAGAGGCCAACGAAAATCCAAAAGGTGCTCGAGCGATACCAAGGACGGTTCATCGCGCGCCAAGCTATCCGAGTTGCCCAGACTTCGCCGCTGGTCTTTCGACCTCGCGGTGCTATTCTGTACGAATGTCTGTACAGAAGCCTGGTACGGCTCAAGTCACGGTAACGGAGTTCCGTGAGCACCTGGCGAAGTGGTTGGAGCGCGCCCATCTTGGCGACGAGATCGAGATTTCCTCGCGCGGGCAACCCCTCGCTCGACTTGTTCCAGTCGCGACGCGCAAGTCGGAGGCACGAAACTTTTTGAAAAAAATACGTGCGACGGCAAGAGTCGGAGACATCGAGTCACCGATTGATGCCGAGTGGGAAAGCGGTTCGTGATCGTTCTTGATACGTGCATCTTGCTCTACGAGGCGCTCGAGACGCGTCGGTTGAGCGCGAAAGCCCTGAGAGCCATTCGAGCCGCTGAGTCGGCGAACGAGCTTTGCTGTTGCGACATATCGCTGTGGGAAATCGCGATGCTCACCGAGGCTGGGCGCCTCAAGCTTGATGTTGCCGTCGCTCCGTTCATTGAGGCGGCACTCGCATTGCGCGGTGTGCGAGTGCTACCCATCAGCGCCGAGATCGCTGCGCTATCGAATCGACTCGGACTTCACAAGGACCCCGCCGATCGACTCATCGCTGCAACTGCTGTCAATCGCGGGGCACGGCTGGTTACCTCGGATGAGAAGCTGCTCAACGCCGATGCTGTCCCGACGATTTGGTGACGGCCAGTATCGTGGCTCACCCAGAGCTGCAGAAGCGAATCACCAGGTGGCGACCATCGCAGCGCTTTACGCGCTTGCAGAGCGCGCCGAGGTTCTTGTCGGCGTCCACCACCTCGCCCTCAGCCGGCTCGGACGCCTGGTCCTCGAACACACAATGCTCTAGCGCTATCCATTGCCCCTGAAACTCGGCGCGCTGTCGTATTTCGGGCCAGGGGAGTCGTATGGCCATGTTGTAAAACCTTGCCTCGATCCTATAGAACGGCTCGAGCCCGCGGATGATTAGCCCCACAGTTTGGGGTGGTCAAGTGTGGGTGCCGCGCTAAGCCGCGCTAAGCCGCGCTAAGGTAAAATGGTCAATAACGTTGACATGTTGTACGTAAAGCGTCCTGACCGATCAGCCAGCGCGACGCCAAACCTGTAGCGACCGTGAAGGCCGCTGAGCCCCAGGTGCAGATAAAAAATGCCGTCGTCTCGGACGGGCGCGTTGGTGGAACGCACGACTTCGCCCTCGCGCTCCGCCACGAAAATCACTGCGCGCTCAGCGGGTTTGAGTGCGCGGCCGGTGAGTCCGACCGTGCCTGAGAGAATGCCCACGGGAAGCACCGTGAGGAGTTCGACGTCGTTCTGTGCGTAGGCAAAGCGCGGCATCTGCGAAAGCTGCGGAGCCACGACGCGACCGTAGGGGTCGAAGCGATTGCCCGAAAGAACCGTGCGCCCGTGTTCGGGCACCCCGCCATCGACGTCTCCAAAGCAGCTTGGCGCTGACCGCTCCCCGCCATCGACGATCTCGTAGTGAAGGTGTGGCTGCGTCGAGAAACCGGTGTTGCCCGACTTGCCGAGAAGCTGGCCGCGATAGACGAGCTGGCCGGGTTTTACGACGACAGAGTGAGGCGTGAGGTGCTGGTAGACGCTCACGAATCCGTGACCGTGATCAACACTTACGCGGTTGGCGCGGCGACGCAGCTCATCGCGAGGGCCGCCTTCGACAAAGTGATGGGTCACATCGATGACGACGCCGTCGGCCGATGCAACAACCGGCGTTCCCTCAGGAAGGTCGAAGTCCCACGCGAACTCGTTCACGCCCGTGTGACTGAACGCGCCGTGGTTGCCTTGAAGGACGATCGCGCTCGTGCCGGCGACGAGTGGCAGCCGATAGAACGCACAAGGCTCCGTGCGCGGTACCGCAGGATCGCGCGCGCAACCGACAAGAAGCGCGGCAAGAAGCGCGGCAAGAAGCACGAATGGCGCACTTGCGAGGATACGGTTCATCGCTCAACGAGGAGCGCGATGCCCTGACCCACGCCGATGCACAACGAAGCGAGACCGCGGCGCGAATTGCTCGTCGCCATGCCGTGGAGAAGCGTGGCCAAGATGCGCGCGCCGCTCGCTCCAATTGGGTGCCCAAGTGCGATCGCCCCACCGTTGACGTTGACCTTTGCGGGGTCGAGTTCGAGGCCGCGTATGCACGCAAGAGCCTGCGCCGCGAAGGCTTCGTTCAGCTCGACAAGGTCAAGATCCTGAACTTTCCACCCCGCGCGAGCGAGTGCCTTCTGCGTTGCAGGAATGGGGCCTTCACCCATCGTGCTTGGATGCACGCCTGCCGTCGCGTGGGCAACGACCCGTGCGATAGGTGTCACGCCAAGTTCCTTGACCACGCTGGCACTTGCGAGAAGAACCGAAGCCGCGCCGTCGTTGATCGGCGAGCTGTTACCGGCCGTGACCGTGCCGCCCTTGCGAAAGACAGGTTTGAGTGCACTGAGCGCGGCGAGTGTGGAGTCAGCGCGAGGCGATTCATCACAGGAGAAGAGGGTGCTGTCGCCCTTTGTGCCGGTGATTGTGACGGGTGCAATCTCACGCTCGAACGCGCCATTTTTGATCGCGACGGTTGCGCGACGATGTGATTCGACAGCGAACGCGTCCTGATCCTCGCGCGAAACGTTCCACTTGGTGGCAACCTCTTCGGCCGTTTCGCCCATCGAGAGAAGTGGAAACCTTGTGCCCATAGTCACATTTTCGAAGCGCCAACCGAGGGTCGTGTCGAACACTTTGGGGGGCTGCCGTGAGAACGCCTCTTCGGTCTTACCGAACACGAACGGCGCACGTGACATGCTCTCGACCCCGCCTGCGATAACGACGTCGGCCTCGCCCGTTGCGATGCGGCGCGTGGCATCGCACACGGCTTCAAGGCCCGATCCACAAAGGCGGTTGACGGTCACGGCGGGTACTTCAAAGGGGAGACCGGCGAGCAGCGCGGCCATCCGCGCAACGTTGCGGTTGTCTTCGCCCGCTTGGTTCGCAGCGCCGAAAACGACGTGGTCAATGCGGTTGACGAGGCTCGGGTGACGCGTCACGAGTGCGGAAATAACGTGCGCGGCGAGATCGTCAGGTCGCACGGTGCAAAGTGCGCCCTTGTACCGCCCGATCGGCGTGCGGAGCGCATCGATAATGAAGACGTCTTGCATTGGCCCTACCTCGACTTCGCGATCGGCTGCCCGTCTTTCCAGATGTAGAACCCTTCGCCTGTCTTCTTGCCGAGCTTGCCCGCGCGAACGAGGGTGCGAAGTAAAGCAGGTGGACGAAATTGTTCGCCGATCTCGCGGTGCAGGTGGTCAAGGATCGCAAGCCGTACGTCGAGCCCCACGAGGTCGGTCAACTTGAGCGGCCCCATCGGGTGGCGATAGCCGAGCTCCATGCCGCGATCGATGTCGGCGGCGGACGCAACGCCCTGCTCCACCATACGCATCGCTTCGCATCCGAGCATCACGCCGAGGCGGCTCGTAGCGAACCCGGGGACATCGCGCACCACAATGGCCGACTTTTTCAGCGCCTGCGAAAACGCAACAGCGTGTGTGACAGTTTCGTCGGACGTGTCGAGGCCGCGCACAACTTCAACGAGATCCATGATTGGAACAGGGTTGAAAAAGTGGAGCCCGACGATGCGTTCGGGCATGCCCACGCGCGCGCCGAGCTCGGTCACGGAGAGCGACGACGTATTGGTTGCGAGCAGGCAGTCGGTGGGGGCGCTCGCTGCGATTTCGCGAAACACTGCGACTTTGAGCTCAATGGACTCAGGCACCGCCTCGATCGCCACGTTCGCGTTCCTTGTGGCTGCCGCGACCGAGGTTTCGATGAGGATGCGCGCGAGCGCGGCCTCGCGATCGACCGTTGCGATTCTCCCCTTTTTATCGAGGCGCTCGAGCACCTGCGCGATGCTCGCCTTTGCCGCGGCCGCGCGGGTAGGCACGCTGTCGACCAGCCGAACTTCGTAACCGATCTGCGCACAATGCTGGGCCACGCCTTGCCCCATCGTGCCGGTTCCGATCACCGCTACGATGCCACGAGACTCAGCCACTGAGGGCGGCTCCGCATGCGCACTCGGCGGGAAGGTGGGCATGATGGTAAACGCGCTCACACTTCGGACACAGGCGGGCGTCGCTCTCGAATGCGATCGCGGTGGCGCTTGCGGTGCATCGTCTGCCCGCGAGGTGCAGTGGCTCGAGATTCACGATGTCACCGGCTTGTTCGTCGTAGCCGAAGCCTTCGTCACCTAAGTTTACGACATTGGGAATGCGCGCGCTGGCCTCGGCGGCGATGCGGCCGGCAACGTTCACGTCCTTGGTACGCGAGACGCGCAGGGTGCAGTTTGCACCGGTGTCATCTTTGCCCTCGGCGATCAACGCGTCGCCACTCACCGATACGCTGGTGATCGCGTACCATGGCATGCGTTGCAGCGCGCCGCCGCGTTCGATCGCGAGGCCGGCGTCGCCGACGCGTATCGCTGCGCGCGGACCGCCGAACCAGATGGCACCGGCGAGGCCAAGCGCGCCGCCCGCGAGAAGCCACGGTGCTGCTGCAATGGGCGTCGCTTCTGCAGGGCGAAGTAGTTGCGCGTAGGTGCCCGCTCCCATGACGAGAGCCGAAAGGGCCCCCGCCGTCGGGACGATCCAGTTGGCTATCGAGGCGGCTGCATAGCGGCGCTCAGTCCTCAAACGATGCTTCGATTTTTTGCTCACTTTGGCCATAGCGGCGCATACGTTACTCTATTTCGTGAGTATTCCGAGCGCCTCACGAATGAGCTCGGCCATCGGCGCGTCGGCGAGTCGATCGGCGAGGGCTGCGACGGCCCGCTCGGCCTCGGCCGGGCGATAACCCATGCCGGTCAGGGCGGTGAGCAGCTGGCCTGCCGCGTCTTGCTTTGGCTTCGGTTTGGTGGCGGTGACGTTTGCGAGTGGGCCACCGAGCTCCAGCTTGTCGCGCAGCTCGAGAACGAGACGCTCGGCGGTCTTCTTGCCGACGCCGGGAACGCGCGTGAGAGCGCCGACGTCTTTGCGCGCGATGGCGAGCGCGAGGTCGTGGGTGGGCAGTGCACTCAAAATCCCGATCGCGCTCTTCGGTCCGATGCTGCTCACGCTGATGAGTGTGCGAAATGCGCGTCGATCAAGGTCGGACGCGAAACCGAAGAGGGTGAGCGCGTCTTCTCGCACGTGGGTGTGTACGACGAGGGTCACTGCCCCTGCGCCATTTGGCGTGAGCCGACCCACTGTGCCGAGCGGCACGGTTAATTCGTAACCGACGCCGTTCACATCGAGAACGATTGCGTTGTCGTCCTCTTGCGATTCTACGTGGCCCACCAGACGCCCGATCATGGCGTCACGCTACAACGTCAAGGCAGTCGCTGCCGAGTCAGTTGTCGACTGCCCCCTGCGCAATCCATCGCCGGATGGTGTCTCGATCGCTGACCGCGATGAGCGGCTTGCCCTCGGGCATCGTGGAGCCGCAGTCGCCATCGGTGCACTGCGGCGCCAGCGTGCAGAGGTCGCCGTCGATTTTATGTTGCAAGAAACTCGTTTTGGGATCTCCAGCGGTTACAAATGGCATGGTGGGCAACGCGCTGGAGTTGACGCCCACGAGGCCTGTGCGAATGGCGCTTGGGTCACCCGTTGATGCGGTGTTTGAGCCGAGAAACACGCGGGCGGAGGTTGCCGAGCCGTGGCAGGTCGCCGCGCCGCAGCTCGCGTTGAATAGCGGTGTGACGTCGTTACGGAAGGAGACCGTCGGTGCCGTGAGATCGGTCGACGAAGGCACTTCGTACGCAGAGCATGCCGCAGCCGCCTCTACTCCGGCGTCGACTGGAGGCGTGAGCACGGGCGCGCTGCAACCCTGAAGCGAAGCTGCGACTGTGGTTGTGAGAGCGAGGAAGCCGATGCCCTTCATCGCACCGAACATAGCAGCTGGAGCCGGTGGCCGATTTCAGAAACTGGGGCTTGCTGAGGGGCATTTGCTACGCTTGAGATGTGCGGTTTTCGCGGCGTTGGACCTTTGGGCTGATTTTCTCCGGCGCCCTTCTCGGCATCGGCACAGCCACGCGCCACCGGTCGTCTTCGGTGAGTATTGTGGGCACAGAGCGCACATCGAAGCCGATCGACCTGCCCCTGGCCAGTCACGATTTTCTGCCGAGTGGTCACGCCCCTGTACTTTCGTGTCAACAGGCACGCGCGGTTGTGGCGCAGGCACGTGACCAGATTGTTTCGGCGCCAAGGCCCATCGATGCGCCGTCTTTTGCGCGGTACCTGGTCGATTGGCTCGACCCGTACGGCCTATGGAGCGCTGCACCCGATGCGCCGATTCAGGCCGTGATCGATCGCCTCGCGAGCGACCTTGTGCGCGAGCTGGAAGCGGACGGTGCTTCGCAGTGTGCTTCTTTTGATCAAGTTGGCGGTGAGTTGAAGCGCTGGGTCGACGGGCTTGCGGTTCAGTTTGAACGCGCAGGGGCTGGGGTGGGGGCGGAGCCTTCGGCGCTTAATGGCGTGGTCGAGCCTTCGGCTCTGGCGGCTTCGATCTTCGAGGGCGAAACGGTCACGCGGCCTGCGCGCGATCTCACGCAAACCCTAGCTGGCCACGCGAAAGCCCTCCGTATCTCGGTAGGCCCGCAAGCCGAGGAGCTTATTGTAACTGCAGCAGGACGGTATTTCCCGAACCTCACGGTCTCTACCTGGCAACGGGTTACCCTGAGCGCCGCGGTGCGGGCATACGTTCAGTCGCTCGACCCGCACGGTGCATGGTCGCCTCGCGAAGAGGAGGGTACGCTTCATGAGAGCGAGCTCGCCGCGGCCCCTCCCGCAAAGTGCTGGGACCGCATTACGGCGACTTCGTACGGTTTTCGGATTGTCACGGGGGCCGTGCCACCCTTCCTGGATGGCGACGTGATTTTGAGCCTCGCGGGCGTCGTCGCGGGAGGTCTGCCGCTCGAACAAGCTGAGCAACTGGGGGGCCTCGCAGCGAGCGGTCGGACGCCTGTGGTTGCAAGGGTCTGGCGCAATGACGGACTCGTTGTGCTGCAGGTCCCAGCGCCGCTCGGGCCGAACACGGTCGCCCCACCCGAGCTCGAGGTCGAGCGCATTCGTTACGGGAGTGGTGACATTCTGCTCGTGAGCGTTCGCGACATTCGAGAGGACCTTGGGCAGGGTCTGACGACGACGCTCCTCAAAGCGCGCGCTGAACGATCGTTCTTGGGCGTCGTGCTCGACTTGCGTGGCAACGGTGGCGGCGATCCCGATGGGGCGAGTGACGCGTTGGGGCTCTTCATGCCTGGTGTGCCGCTCTTTCCAATGCGCCGCCGAAATGCCTCCGTGCTCCCCGATCATGCCGCCGCTCCGCCGCCTGTCGATCAGGGGCGCGGGCCGCTCGCAACGCTCGTCGACGCGGAGACCGCAAGCGCCGCGGAGATGATGGCGGGTGCGCTCATGGCCTATGGTCGCGCGCCGAGCATCGGTGAACACACGTTCGGCAAGGGGTGCGTCCAAGAGTATTTCGCCGACGTTGCGGGAGCAGGGTCAATGCGCTTGACGACCATGGTCTTCGCACTTCCTGATGGAAGGCCGCTTCAAAAAGTGGGAATCGAACCGACGTTTCCCTTCGCATTTGGCTCAACCCCAGTCGAAAATGAGGCGCAGCTTGGGCGCGCACCGGAGTCGTGGTCGGGAGCGGACGTTCGCATCCCGCAATCGGTGAAGTCGGCCCGAACCGCCTGGCCTCGCTCAGGAGGCAGGGTGGGGCCATGCAGTGACGACAGGGTATGTGGCGCGCTCGCGTTGCTTTCTTCGGAGGGCAAGCGCGTCGCTACGGCGTTACGACGGTGAGCTCCTGGCCGGCGCGCTCATGTCCAGTTCTCGAGGTTGAGTCCTTCCACTTTCGAAAAATGTCGCTTGTTGTTCGTGACGAGCGTTGCGTCGATCGAGAGCGCGTGTGCGGCGATCAACGTGTCCATCTGCCCAATGAGCGTTCCCCGACGGGCGAGCTCTGCGGCAATGACGCCGAATCGGGTCGCGGCTGCCTCGTCGAACGGGCTGACCTCAACGCCCAATAGGAACTTGTCAATCGCGTGGTGAATCTTGCGCGATCCCCGCTTGTCTGCGCCAAAACGCAGCTCGGCAACGGTGATTGAGCTGACGCAGACTTCGGATGGTCGGTGGCGCGCCAACTCGGCCGCTACGTCCCCGTGTCCGCGAAGCGCGAAGCTGACGCTGTCGGTATCAAGCATGAAGAGGGACATCGGATCACTCGAAGGGGTCTCGGAGTTTCGTGATCGGTATCGCCTTTGGCCGCTCGATATCGTCGGAGAGCGATCCGAGGCAGGCAAGGAATTCCTTCGGCCATTCATCCACGGGTTCGAGGATTACGCGCCGCCCGATCCGCCGGACGAGCACTTCACTCTCGCCGTCCGCGAATCGGCATGCGCGCGGAAGACGAACCGCTTGGCTTCCACCATTTTGAAACAGCTTTGCGCGGGCAACGGGCATGCTCAAAAGTATATACTGACGTCGCTACGCGTGCAAACCCTCGTCGACAACAGCTCCAACGCTGGCGACCTCTCGCGGTCGCACGCGCTCAAGCTCGAGTGGACTCACGATACGGCCGTCTTCGTAGAACCCGAGTTGCGTGCGCACCGCACGGTAGGGCACCGCGTCTTCGTTGCCGAAGAGGACCTCCGCCACCTCGCTGACCTTCGCCGAGCCTGCGTTGCCGATGGAGATGCTTGCGTCGAGGCAGACGTAGTTGCCCTCGAAGCCGGCTCGTTCGAGTAGGGCGCTCGGGTCATCGATGATCGCCAGCTTTCGCAAGAAGTGCGAAACGTTCACCTTCTTGCCGATACGGTCAATGCGCCTGACTACCGTGAGATCTGGGGTCGCGAGAACGTGAGCCACGCGCTCGCTGAGCCATGCGCGCCCGCCCGCCGCAGCGACTGCTTTTTCGGGCAACACGAGCATGTAACGTGCGCCGGTAATGGACACCGTCACGGCGGGATCCCTCTTCTCAAGGCGCACGCCGCCGGTGAACGTCATGCCTTGTTGCGAGCCAAGCGTGAGTCCATCGAGTACGGCTTGTGGATCGAAATCTGCGGCGATCTTCAGCTCGATCCACTCGCCGAGGCTCGACACGCCGAGTGAGAGCGCCGGTCCGAACACCATGTCGGGCTTGGGATGGAAGCCGCGCGAGTAATAGAGCGGCAGCTCGAGCCTGCGGAATGCCCGTGGCAATGCGCGGACGACGTCGAGATGCGATAGGAAAGAAGATGAACCAAGTTTCGTGTACGAGAAACGATAACGACGCGCCTCGCCCTGCGTGAACTTTGCGGGTGACTTCTGCGGGTTCAATTTGCGCTCGGGCGGCGGTGCTGGGGCGCGCTTCTCGGTGGCGTCTAGCTTGCGGAGGTAAACCAGGCGCTCCTCGCGCATCGCAGAGAGATCACACGCGACGCCGCAATCGTAACAGACGAGGCGACGATGGTCGGTCTCGGCTTCGGCGAGGTTCGCGTGGTGGACGAATGCACCCGCGACCTTGCCGCATGGGGGTGAGAGTCGGCTCTTGACTGCCTTGCGATACTCGCGGAGCAAGAAGCCTTCTTCGAGGCCAACATCGATGTGATCCCAAGGCACGCGCGCGTGCACCGGCAGCGTGCCGAGGTACTTGCCAACGTCGATGCCGTGCGCGTCAAAGCAGCGCTCCCACAGCGCCATCTTCTTGGTCTCTTCCCACGAATCGAAGCGAGCGCCTTCGCGGTAGGCCATCTCGATCACCGCACCGAGCGGACGGTCGCCGCGTGAAAATACGCCTTCGAGCCACGACGTGCTCGAGTCGTGCACCTTGAGCTCGACCTTGTTTTTGCGTGCCTCCTCCCTAAGCCAACCTTGCTTGCGCTCGATTGCCGCTTGCGTGTCCATCGCGCACCACTGAAAGGGCGTGTGAGGCTTCGGGATGTGCGACGAGACTGAAACGGTGATGCTCGGCGGGCCACCGGCGTTCAGCTCGCGCTTCACACGCATACCCACTTGTCGGGCACGACCGCCGACGCGCGGGATCTCGCGAACGTCTTCCTCTTCTTCGGTGGGCAGGCCCACCATGAAGTAGAGTTTCATCGAGTTCCACCCGCGCGAGAAAATGCGCTCGGCGGTCTCCATGAGTTGTTCTTCGGTGACGTTCTTGTTCACCACGTCGCGCATGCGCTGGGTGCCGGCTTCGGGAGCAAATGTAACTCCTGATGCACGAACGCGCTGCATGTCGTCGAGGACGTTCTCGTCGAGGCCGTACGCACGCAGAGACGAGACGCCGAGCGATACTTTTTGCGGCGCGAGCTTATCGACAACTTTCTTGATTAGTGGCGCAATGCACGAGTAGTCGGCCGTCGATAGCGACGTGAGGCTCGCCTGATCGTAGCCGGTTTTTTGAACGGCGCTGACGATCGTGTCGACGATCTGCTGGGGGTCGCGCTCGCGCACAGGCCGATAAATCATGCCCGCCTGGCAAAACCGGCAACCTTCTGTACAACCGCGCGAGATCTCGATCGACATGCGATCGAAGATGGCCTCGGGGCCGCCGATGGGGCTGACGTCGGGGAACGGGAACTTGTTCAAGTCGTCGACTAGGGTGCGTACGACGGGCATTAGCGTACGCCCGTCAAGCGGCTTGTCGACTACGCAGAGGCCGTTGTCGGGGTCGACGTGGGTTTGGTAAAGCGACGGAACATAAACACCGGCGAGCCTCGAGAGCGCTTCGAGCCGTTCGCTGCGTGAGACGCCCGCTTTCTTAAGATCGGTCCACAGAAGTGCGACTTCTTTCGCGCGCTCTTCGCCATCGCCGATGACGAATGCGTCGAAGAAGATCGCGACCGGTTCAGGATGCGTCGCGGTCGGGCCACCACCGATCACCAGTGGATCACTTTCACCGCGATCGCTCGAGCGTAGCGGAATGCCGCCGAGGTCGAGCATCGTGAGGATGTTGGTGTACGTGAGCTCGAACTGGAGTGAGAAACCCACAACGTCAAAATCGCGAAGTGGGCGCGCACTTTCGCACGAGACGAGCGGCAAGTTGCGCGCTCGAAGCTCGGCCTCCATGTCGATCCATGGCGTGTAGGCGCGCTCGGCGAGGGTGCGCGGTTCGTCGTTTAATATTTTGTAGAGAATCTTGAAGCCGAGGTGGCTCATGCCGATGTCGTAGACATCAGGGAAGGCGAGGCAGATGCGCGCATCGACGCTGTCCCATGCCTTCGGCGTCGCGCCGAACTCGCCACCGAGGTAGCGCGCAGGCTTTTGCACGAGGTGGACGAAGGAGGCGTACGGGTGCTCTGCGAAGGCGGGCATGACTTGCTGCGGTCATAGCGCAGTTTTTGCGAGGGGCCGAAACCGATGGTTTCACCCGTGCGACTCGAGCTGAAGCGTCAATGGTCCCGCGGAGCCTTCATATCCGCACATTTGCCCGGACATTGTTTGCACCAGCCTGGATTGTACCCTGGAGGCGGAGAGCTATCACATGGATTGGGCCGAACTATCGGTGCAATCGGCTCCTCCCGACCTGCGCTCACGCTGGCTGAGTCGACCAGGGGCGGGCGTGGTACGGCCGCAGGATCCGTCTGCCTCTGGCTGGCATTGCAGGCTGAAACCAACCCCGGAACGAAGAGCAAAACAAGCTGAGCTGTCTTGGACATACCGAGACGCAGTACCAAAGAAACGATCGACGAAGTACGCATGGGCATTTCCTTTAGAGGAGGCGAACAAGAAAGCAGAACCCTCTGGCGCCAGGTCATTCTACGCGTGGGTGATCCGAAAGATCTACCAAGGGTCTCCCCGGCACCTTGAATCGCACCCCCACGTTGAAGACCACTACAGGTATGATATACAAACTGTATGTCAACGATGACCGCCGTCCGGTTGGACGAGCACTTGCTGGCCGAAGTCGATCGCGAAAGAAGCTCCGCGGGTCTCTCCCGTGCGAAAGTCATTCAGGAAGGACTCTCGCTGTGGCTTGAGCGGCGTAAGATCGAAGAAGCGATTCGACGGGATCAGGAGGGGTATCGTCTCCATCCGGCGTCGAGCGACGAGTTCGCGAACGTTTTGGGCGCTCAGGTTTGGCCCGAAGAGTCCGCGCCACGAGTTCGTTCAAAGGGCTCACGAAAGCGAGCTACGTAACGTGAAGCCTCCTCCTGGACGAGGCGAAATCTGGCAATTTTCGTTTCCGAAACCCGATCACAAACGACCGGTACTCATCCTCACGCGGCAGGACATGGTCCCCCTACTCAATACCGTAACGGTCGCGCCCATTACGTCCACAATACGGGATGTTCCAAGCGAAGTTGTCGTGGGAACCGAGTGCGGCTTGAAGCACCCTTCGGCGATCAATCTTCACAACATTGTGACAGTGCCCACCGCGGGACTCCGTTCTTACGTCGGAGCGTTGCCACCGGACGTCATGAACGCGGTTCGAAGCGCGCTGCTCTTCGCGCTGGGCTTCGACAGGCTGGTGCGAGAGTCGAAATAGGATCGGGGAACTTAGTTAGCGCACTCAGGTGCGCACGCCTTGTCGATGCATACGCTGAACGCGTCGTAGAGCTTCGCACCTGTGGGGTACTCTTTGGCGCACGTCGCTGCGCAGATGTCGTAAGCCGGCTTGTCTTTTTCGGTCAGGGCGCAGGCGATGACGCAGTTGACGTACCCCTCGTCGCAATCCTTGGAGGCGTAGCACGCGTTGATGTCGGTGCAGCAGTGGGCCTCGGCGCACACGTTGCAGCCTTGATTCTTCGTGCTGTAGGGGGCCGTCAATTTGCACGCGGGGGCGTCGGTCTTTGCGTCGATGGCGGCGTCGGGGCCCGCGTCTGAAGCGTCGCTCACTTTCGCGTCCGCTGTGGCGTCAACCGACGCGTCGCCGAGCAGGCCCGTAGCGTCCTTGCCGGAGCATGCGAAGAGTGAGGCGAGAGCAATGGGGATGAGGAACACGATCGGGAGCTTCACGCGGCGGACCCTGTCGCATTTTCTGTGGTGGCGCCACAACCAATCGCCTTCGACCACAAGGAATTTACACATTAAAGTGGCGATGACCCTCTGAATCAAACCACAGCATCCGATCGAGCACCTGCGCGGCGCACAGCTTCACCGGGGCGTGGGCGGCCGCGATGCGGGCAAGCTCGTCGAGGTGATCTGCTCTTGTCGCTTGGAACCAGTTCACCATCTTGACGAAGGACTCTGCGCCATTCGTGTCTTCGCCAAGGACAAATACGCGCGCCGGCGCGGGCATGAGAGGCGCGGCATCCGGTTCGAGCAGCGCGGCAACCTTGCTCACGGCCTCCACCAAGTAAGGCTCGCTCCCGAGCGCGGCGACTAATGGAACCATATGCGGATCCAACAGTGGGCCGACGCGGATGTGCAACAAGCCGAGCAGTGTGGTCCATGTTTCGCGATCGCCCGGGAGCGCCCACCGTTTGAGCACGCGCGAAATTGCAGGGCTGTTGACAAGCCAACTTGCCGAGAGCGCCAGCGTGAGTCGCTGTTCTTCACCGAGGCCCAAGTGGCGCGCTTGGCGCAAGGCATCGGCCGCGAGATCGAAGACGCGTGCGCCCGGTAACTCGACGCGTAGGAGCAGCTTTGACTCGGCGTTCTCAAGAATCCAAGGTGTGCCACATGGGCGCGCAATGATCATAGCGCCCCGAGTTGACCATGTTGTTCCGGCGGGTGGTGCCCGAAAACATGGGTCATTTGGCCTATTTTGCGATTGGCACGTTCGCTGCTTTAGACTTGCACGCTGATGTCGAGCTTTGATCCGCTTTCCGCCGACGAACGCGCGCGTGCTCTTCGCGACGCGCGACCGAAGCGCAGCTTGCCGATCGCGCCGATCGCCTCGCCGGGCCGACGCAAGTTGCCCCTCGCCGACGCGTCGCGCGACATCGACAAGCAGGTTCGACCGATCTACGCGGTGTGGGAAATCACGCTTGCTTGCGACCTCGCATGCCGACACTGCGGCTCGCGTGCGGGACACGAACGCCCCGATGAACTCTCTACCGCTGAGGCGCTCGATCTCGTCGAACAGCTGGGCGACATGAACGTGAAGGAAGTCACGCTCATCGGCGGTGAGGCGTACCTGCGTGCAGATTGGCTCGACATTGTGCGAGCGTGCCGAGCGCGCGGCATGGTGGTCACCACAACGTCCGGCGGTCGCGGTCTGACCGCGGAGCTGATCGACGAGGCGCACAAGGCAGGACTCGCCGGCGCCAGCATCTCGATCGACGGCGACGAAGAAACCCACGATCGCCTTCGCGGCGTGAAGGGCTCGTATCGCGCAGCCGTCGAGGCGATGCGCATCATGCGCGAGCGGAACATGCGCGTGGCGTGCAACACACAGATCAACCGGCTGAGCGTGCCGCACATGGAGAACGTCCTCGAGATGATCGGGGCGCTCGGCATCCACAGTTGGCAAATTCAGTTGACGGTTCCGATGGGACGCGCGGCCGATGAGCCTGAGGTGCTCATGCAGCCTTACGATTTGCTCGAGTTGTTTCCGTACCTCGCGAAGCTGAAGAAGCGATGCGACGAGCTCTCAGTGCGCCTTTGGAATGGTAACAATATTGGTTACTTTGGCCCGTACGAGACGCTGCTTCGTGGCAATACCTATCGTGGGCACGGCGGTTCGTGCGGTGCTGGGCGCGCGACGCTGGGCATCGAAGCCAACGGGGCTATCAAGGGTTGTCCATCGCTGCCGACCGAGCAGTGGACGGGCGGCAACATTCGAGATGACAAGTTGGTTGACATTTGGGAACGCTCGGCGCCGCTGCGGTACACGCGCGATCGCACCGTGGACGACCTCTGGGGCTTCTGTCGCACTTGCTACTACGCCGAAGATTGCATGAGCGGGTGCACCTGGACATCACAGGTGACGCTCGGCAAGCCTGGCAACAATCCCTTCTGTCATCACCGCGCGCTCGAGATGCAAAAGGTGGGCAAGCGCGAGCGGATCGTCAAGGTGCAGAACGCGCCAGGCGAGCCTTTTGATCATGGAGTGTTCGCGTTGGTTGTCGAAGATGTCTAACCTTGGGTTGGTCAGGGAGATTGACGATGAGTAGAGCTCAATTGATTCCGTGTCGATCGTGTGCACGGCATGTTCGCGTGACAGATAGCGCATGTCCGTTTTGTGGGAGCACGGTTTCCGAGCAGGTGCGGGCGCGTCCGATGCCGCGAGCGCCACAAGGTCAGTTGAGTCGCGCGGCTCTGTTCGCGCTAGGGGCTGCGGCTGCCGCAGCGACAAGTACGGGTTGCAGCGCGAAGATTGAGACCGAGCTCGACGCGGGCGCGACAGACGCGGCTGTGGTCGATGCTGCGAGCGATGCAGGAACGGATGCCCTGGCGGTGGACAGTGGAACGCCGATCGACGCACGATCCGACACCATGCAACCCGCTTACGGCGGGCCGCCACCTCAGGATGCGGGAGTGCAGCCACCGTACGGTCAGCCTCCGCCTCCGGACGCGGGGATCATGCCGATGTACGGCGCACCGCCCCCCTAGTTTGGCCACGGGATCGAGAAGCGGTCGAAGGTCGCAGGCGACGTGCCGCCCTTGGCCACGCCGATCGCTTGGACTTCGACCCCGGCACCGCGCGTGGCGATCGCGAGAAAGTGGAACTGCCGCAAGGTCGGCCCCTGGAACAGGTCGTCGGTGTAGCGGCGTGAGCTTCCGCTGCTGAGCTCCGCGCGGGGTCCACCTCCGCCGCCGCTGACGATGAAGTGCTTGCCGTTGCGCACGAAGTGCTCGTAGTTGTGCACGTGACCACTGAGCATCGCGACGGTCTTCTTGGCGCGAGCGAACGGAGGGACGAATGCCTCCTGCACCGGCTTGTCGTCGCCGGTCACGCTGCTGTTCGTGTAAGGCGGGTGGTGTTGGAACACCAGTACGCCGCCCACCGATGCGTCGCGATCCGCCTCCTCGAGCGTGCGGGCCAGCCACGTAAGTTGCGCGTGCCATGCTGTGGGGCCGAGGTCATCGGAGTTCGAATCGAGGAAGACCAACGCGAGCGGTCCAAACCGGGCGCTGTGCCATGTCTTCCCTTGCAGGTGCGGAAAGCGCGCGTGAAAGTTGGCGAGCGCTTTGGCGTTCGGGCCCCAGTAGTCGTGATTGCCCAGCGTCGGTAGCACCGGGATCCCTTGAGAGCGCCAAGGCGCCGTGAGCGCGTCGAATGCGGCCCATTCACTCCGTGAGGCACCCGCGAACACGTGATCGCCAAGCGTAACGATCAGGGCAGGCCTTCGCGCCGCGATCGTGCCGACGATGATCGCGCGCTCGCGATCATTTTGCTCGCGCCAGAACTCGAGTCGCGACGTGCGCTGCGTGTCGCCGATCGCGCATATCTCGGCGCCTTCAGAATACGTAAAGCGACCTGAAAGCGATTGCGGTGCAGGCAACGGTGCGCATGCGCTCATCCCGAGAGCGCACGCAAGGCTTAGCGCGAAAACTAGAAGGACTGCTTGGTAGCGGCGGATCAGAAATGTCGCGCGTTGAAGCACGGTGTGCTCACTAGTTATTGGCTGACTTGGGTGCAGGCCCCGCAGCGGCCTTCTTTGAGTCTTTCGAATCACGCTCGGCCTTCTCGGCTGAGGCGGCTCGCTCCGCTTTCTCGGCCTTCTCAGCTGCGACAGCTGGCAGGTCGCCACCGCGCACGATGTTGTGCTTGGCGAGCACCGTCGCTTCAAGCTTCTCCATCAGTTCGGGGCGTTGCTCGAGATAAGCCTTTGCGTTCTCGCGGCCTTGACCGATGCGTTCGCCCTGAAACGAGTACCAAGCGCCGCTTTTCTCGACCAAGTTGAGATCACTTGCCAGGTCGAGCACGTCGCCCGATCGCGAAATGCCTTGGCCGTAAAGGATGTCGAACTCGATCTCGCGGAACGGTGGCGCCATCTTATTTTTCACGACCTTCACGCGCGTGCGATTGCCGACGACTGCGGGCTCACGCTTGCCATCGGATGCGCTTGCCGCTTCTTTGATGGCGCCGACGCGGCGAATGTCGAGACGCATCGACGCGTAGAACTTGAGCGCATTGCCACCCGTGGTGGTTTCGGGAGAGCCGAACATGACGCCGATCTTCATGCGGATCTGGTTGATGAAAATGAGCAGGCAGTTGGAGCGCGCGACCGTGCCAGTCAACTTGCGTAGCGCCTGCGACATCAGACGTGCTTGCAAGCCCACGTGGCTGTCGCCCATGTCGCCTTCGATTTCAGCCTTGGGGACGAGCGCTGCGACCGAGTCAATGACGATGAGGTCGACCGCGCCCGAACGCACGAGCATGTCGGCGATTTCGAGGGCTTGCTCACCGAAGTCAGGCTGTGAGATGAGAAGCTCGTCGGTCTTGACGCCAAGCTTGCGGGCATAGGTTGGATCGAGCGCGTGCTCTGCATCGATGAATGCCGCAACGCCGCCGGCCTTTTGCGCGTTCGCGATGGCGTGAAGCGTGAGCGTCGTTTTACCGCTGGACTCAGGGCCGTAGATTTCGATGATGCGACCACGTGGAAAACCGCCGATGCCGGTCGCGATGTCGAGGCCGATGCTGCCTGATGAAACGACGCCCTGTTCGGCGCGAATCGCCTGCCCCTCTTTGAGGCGCATGATCGAACCCTTGCCGTACTCTTTTTCGATCGTGGCGACGGCGAGCTCGATGGCTTTGAGGCGGTTCTTTTCATCCATGGCGTGACGCTCCTTGGCGGCGATTCGTTGGGGTCTTAGGCGGTATCGCGAACGGTGATCGGACACTACACTGAACAGGAGGTCAGTGCAAGTTTAGTGGAGCAGAGAGTACTGACACGCAATGCGCGCTGGCGACTTTGACTACGAACCGCACGGTCACGGCTACGCATCGCAACGTCGCACCGACCCGCGGGCACGCCCCGAACGATTGTTGGACGAGTCGGTGCGACGCTCTCAGTCGGTATGGGGATTTGTAACCGACGAAGTGCAAGAGAGAGTCGTAAATGCGCTTGACGATGACCTGCGATCAGGTGCGTGGGACGAGCGGTATGGCGAGTGGCGCACGAAGCCGTTCTTCGAGGGCTCACTGCGCATGATCGTCGGCCACGCGCTGGCTCGCCCGCCTCGGTAGTGCTGGAGACCCGACTGACTCTTTGTACGACGCGGATTGTTCTGGCGGATGTTACCACCCGTGGTAATACTTGTACTTGCGATGCCCAAAGTGAGGCGTGGTGGCTACATCTTCGTCACGTACAAAGGAGATCATGATCCAAGGCACGTTCACATCTTTCGCGATGGCAAAGAGATCGCAAAGTGGAATCTTGAAGCCTCGGTGCTCATGAGCGGAGTCATGCATCGCAAACTTTTGAAGCTACTGGCCGAATTGGTGAACGAGGAGAAGCTGTGAAAATTATCTGCGTGTCTGTCAATCAGCGACAGAAAGCGTTGGAGATCGAAACGAGAAAGGGACTCTTTCGATTGCCGTTCTCGCGGTTGACGTTGAAACCCTCGGTCAAAGACAAAATCAAAACCGCCTATGTTGATCCGGAACTCGGCAAAAGCGGGGTCACCTATGTCCTGAGCTCTGGGAAAGAGGATTCCGTGCATGTGGATGCTTTCCTCGATTACAACCGCGACCCTGATTTTCTTCGAGAGTTGACACTCCACAAACTCACGGTGGAGGCCATCCGACTCGTCGAAAAATCGGGGCTCAGTAAACATGAGCTCACACGTCGCCTGAAAACGTCCCCGAG
>CAMBEV010000016.1 GCA_945865595.1 Nannocystis exedens
AGGTAAAGGCCGCCATCGAGAGGCAAATTCGGGCCACGCTCCTCAAGGACGTCACCTTCAGCGTCGGCGACAAGGTGGTCCATCCGGCGCACGGCGTTGGTGAGGTCACATCGATCGAAAAGCGCGACATTGGTGGCCAGGTCTCTGAGTTCTATGTCCTCAAGATTCTCGAGAAGGGCATGAAGGTCATGGTGCCGACCGGAGCTGCCGGCCATGTCGGGCTGCGTCGCATCATGTCGGGATCAGAGGCAGAAGAGATCCTCGAGACGATTCGCGCGCGCGAAGTCGCCGTCGACGTGCAGCCGTGGAGCCGAAGGTTCCGCATCTACACCGAGATGGTGAACAGCGGCGCGGCGAGCGAAATCGCCAAGGTGTTTCGCGACATGAATCGCCTGAAGTTCGACAAGGACCTCAGCTTCGGAGAGCGCAAGCTACTTGACCAAGCACGTAGCCTCCTCTTGAAGGAGTTAGCGTTCGCGAAAAATCAGCCCGAAGCCGAGATGGCGAAAGATCTCCAGCAGATCTTCACATCGTAACAGCGCTGGTTACATTGAAGCGCCGCACGCCGCAGCGATCAACGAAAGATCGCTGCGGTTCTCGTTTCGTGAACCCGCTGCCCATATCCCCTAAGCGCGTCGAGGCCAGCGTTAATGAACGCTTGAGCGTCCCTCTCGTCGTTTCGTAGGGTGTCCACTCGCTTCGAGAGACCGCTCGCGCGTTGCTCGGCCTCTGCGCTCGAAATCTTCGCGTTTGAAGCGAGCGCGCTAAAACTTGTCTCGAACACGCGGGTCGCGCCTGAGATGCCGGCACTGAGCGCTTTGAGCCGATCGAGTTTCGGTCCGACCTGATCCGGCGCGCGATCGCGCAACCCACCGGGAACCGGTGCGTGCGTGGCCACCGCCGACTGCTTGGTGCTCGCCGAGCGCAGAGTCACGCCTGCTTCGGCAAACGACCCCGCCGCACCTGCGAGCCCCGCACACAGTTCAGCGCGCGCTTGGGAGCGCATCGCGTTGAGCTGCTCCTCTTGCGCACTGTGCATCATCGCCTCCGCGCTCTCGCGCAAGGCACGAGCAGCATCACGCTGCTCTCGCCCGAGCTTCACCATGAAAAGAGCAAGGGCCTCGCCTATGTCAGATGGTGAGGCCGAGGGTGCGGTCAGCGCGGCCGGCCCCGACGCTTGTGAGCCGGGTTCCACATATGACAAGTTTGTTGACGATTGTGTTGTGCTAACTCCGGGTACCATGTTCAGCTCCATGCGCGGGTTGCAACCCGTCCGTTTTCGACGTCTGCCGCGACGAGTTCTCCCAATATTTCTCGCGAGCGCACCAATTGGGTCACGACTTGTTGCATTTGCTCGACGGCCCACTTGCTGCCTTTGTTCTCCCCGTCGGAGGCGGTTTGAGCTGCCGTTTCGTCGACCTTTGAAAGCGCGACCGAGTAATCGAGCCGAGCTGCTTGAGAGCCACCTGTCCCTTCGAGAATCTTGCCGCCGGCTGCTGTGGCGGTCGCCGCTCCGTCAATTTGTTCAAGGGTCCTTGTGGTTAGGCCCAACGCACCGGATCCCAGCGACATGCCGAGCCCGACCCAAGCGCTTGCGTCGCCGAGCATCTTCGTGTCGCGCACGATTGTTCCTCCAAGAGAGGTCGCCGCAGACGCGATAGACAGCGCTGACGCACCGCCCGTCACGATGGCCGAGGCGGCACCGAGCCCCGCTGCAATGCGGTCGGACCACCCCTCTCCGAGCAGGCCGTCAAGACACTTGCTTTCTCCGATCACCGCGCTCGAAGTAGACAGAATCAACGCGGCGACAATGATCGCGGGCACGCTTGCCGTGCCGAGCGAGAGCCCGGCGAGTGCGGCTGCACCCACCGCAACCGCTATCTTCGCAATAGACTTGCCGAGCGCCTGTAGGTCGTTCCAGAGCGCCTTGCTTGTAAGAAAAGGCTCAAGATCGTTGCCGAGATCTTCGAACAGACCCGAGACATCGAACTCGAAGATGTTCTTGAAGACATCGGCAACCAACTTGAACAACGCGCGGAAAAGACCAGGGCCATGGTCGATCTCGTATTGCTTGTCGCGTTGCTTCTTAACCTGTTCGAGATGAAATTCACGCTGCTTTTTGTGACCTGCAACCGAAGTAGCTGCAAAAGCCGTCTCAGATGCCTCCTGACTTGCGAAGGCCATCGCGAGCAACGCCATTGAATCGCCAAAGGCCGCGGCGGAAAGCGTGGGCGCAGGAAGCAGGATCGCGGCGCCAGCGTGCGGCGTTTCCGCCCGAGTCCCCACTCCACGCGCGACGGAGCGTTCTATCTGCGCGATCATGATGCACCCCTCTCTGCGTCGAGGCCCTGCACCAAGTCCTCGTTGGACATGCTGCGCGCGAGAGCGAGACTCAGACGAGCGTTATCAGCGACGACTGCACGGCCCGCCGCAAGAATCTCTTTTGCGATCACCCAATGCTCCATTTTCTCGTGGCAGTGGCTGAGTGCCAGCCATCCGCGGTCGTCGTTGGGCGCAGCGATGATCATGGCCCTCAGCATGGTTGCCGCGTCTTGGTATTGCTCTGCGACGATCAGTTGATGGGCGGCCGTGTAGAAGACTTCAATGGCCTGAGTCACCATCTCAGCCCCCTCGAATGTTGTTGATGGCCGTCATCGAGGCCTGATGATCAGTCTGCAGCATGTTCGAGAACAGCGAGATGAACTGCTGCTTCTGCGACACGAACGACTGCAGCTTGACCATCATCTGCTGCGAGTCTCCGCCGATGTCGGTCTTGGCGGTCTCGAGCGCGCTGCGAATGCTGTTCATCTCGGGTTCACTCACGTACCCATCAATCTTGCCTGGCTCTGCCTTTGTGGGGTCTGACGCGCGCAGGGTTCGGATGGCGTCGTCGATACGTGCCCTCGCCGGTGAGGACTCTGGAAGATTGGCCTTTGCCTTTGCGAGGGCGCGCTCGAGTTCGTTGAACGCGTCGCTACCGTCGAAGACCTCGTCCTCGTTGCCGATGGACCGGTGCTTCTGCGCGACGATGAGGACTCCGTTGATCAGCTCGGTCTGCTTTTGCTGCTGGGTCATGCGCGCAAACAGACCGTCGATTTCACCATCGAGGCGCTCAATCTGCGTCTGAAAGAGCGCGAGCATTCCTTCGGGTGAAAGGCCGCTGTGGCGGAGATCAAGAGCCGGCTCCGCAATCGGACTCCACCCGAGTGAGTGTCCAGTCGTGATGGTTGAAGTGGGTAGGTTAAACATCGTGGGTTTCCTTTCTTAGAGTCGAATCATCCATTGATAAAATGCATCTTTGTTTGTGACTAATTCGCGGTCGAGCGCGTCGAATTCTTCCTCGTCAATTACGATTTCAACGTCGCCGAGCGAACGAATGCGCGCCGCGATCTCTTCGGTCGAAATCCGCAAACGCTCGACCTCAGACACGAGTCTTGAGAAAACTTCCTGATCCATTTCATCCTCCGACGACCCAGTCGGCCCGAACGACGATCAAGTTGCTTACTCAACGTCGATTTCGTCTACGGCCAACTCGGCGACTCGCAAGCGACGTTCAATCGCCTCGCGGTAGCGGTCACGATCAGCGGCAGAGAGGCCAGAGAGGCGTACGCGAATGCCGCGCGCGTTGCGCTCGACGTGCAGTTCGCTTCCCGATGCGAGCTCAATATGAACCAGCGGTCCATGCGGCACGCCACCCCAGGCGATGCGCGACACCGTCACCGCGAAAACGTTCTCGAGATCGGGCTTCGAGGCGTACGGAGCCGCAGGCAGCTTGGAGCTTGCGACTTCGCTCATGAACACCGTCGCCTCGGGTCCGAGACCCGCGTCTTCGCGAGTGACTGTTCCGCGATTTTCATGCCGTGATCGGTTTGCGCGAAGGCTCCCGCCGAGTACCGACGCGAAGGTGCTCCGCGGCCCAGCCTGTGACGCAAGCGATCGCAGGGGTAGTTGCGGACGTGGCAAGGACAAAACGGCCTTAGTCGGTTGTGCCACGACAGCCCTCCTGCGGCGCATGGTGGTCCACGTGGCGGTCCCATGAAACGCGACGAGCTAGAGCGATGAGTCGAGCCCTCTCCACATCACTGAGGCGTCTAAGGCGGGAGTGCAACTCAGCACGCGCGGTCCACGCGTCCCGACTCTGTCGATCGCCGACACCATCTGCAACGAGCGCCTGCGCGAGCGCACACTGTGGCGTCTCGTTGCGACCTACGCACCGTTCGGACGCGAGCACAGAGCGCGCTTCGATGTACTCCGCGTCGTCGATCAGGGTGAGAGCTCGTTCCATACGCGAACCGCAGCCCACGAGTGCGACGCAAACCAGGAATGTCGACCTCATTGACCCTGCACCACAGTCTTTACGCCTGAGGTCGCGCGGTCGATGAGCTTCGCGCAGAGATCGACGGCTTCGCTGTAGCGGTAGATGCCCGCTTGAAGCGCGATGAGCTCGGCGGACGATAGGTCTGCGCCAGCCGATTGCTCAACGCGACGCAATTGGCGCTCACCGTTATCGAGCGAGCGGCCCACACGCGTAACCAAATCGGTGAACGACGTCTTCGGCGCCACTGGCTTCACCTCAGGTGTAGGTGCGAGAAACTGCGTCGCTGAGAACGCGGGGGGTCCTTCGACTCGCATGGGTTACCGGATGTTCCCGATGGCGGTCTTGACGGTTTCGTGCTCGGCCTTGAGAACATTCGACAAGGTAGTGAACGATCGATTCTGCGCGTTCACGGCCTCTTGGATTTGTAAGTAGTAAAGGTTCATTTCTTGCGACTGTTGAAGCGATGACTCGACCGAGCTTTGGGCCGGCGCTGTGCCTGCTGCGGCCGAACCTTCAGCCGTGAAGTTTCCGCCCGCTGACCCCAGCGTCGCGTTTGGCGAAAAACTGCCCGCAATCGATCCCGTCCCACTGCGAATCGCTGTCGCAATCATCGGGCCTCCGGGCAGAAGGCCCGCGGCGAAACTCGCGCCGCTCAGCAAACCCTTTCCGCCTGCTGAGAGAACTGCGCTGAAACTGACGCGAGCTGGGGTGGGTGTGGGTCTTGCGGTGGTGGGAACGGCAGTAATACCGGAACGAACAATTGAAGAACGCGGATCCATGAGCAACTCCTTTTGGGAAGGATGTCGGTCAGTGGAGTCAAAACGTTGCGAGACAATTATTGCGGAAGCACTTTGCCGACCACGGAAAGCGTCACCTCGGGCATGAGCTCGGCGAAGCTGATCACCATCACCTCTGGAAATTCGAGCTCAATGAGCTTGCGAACAAAGCGACGAATGTCGGGCTGCGTAAGAAGCGCATGCTGACTCTGGGCGCCCCATGCGTGCTGGGCTTCACCGAAGGCTCGACGCACCGCACCTGCGATGTCGCGCGTGACCGCAGGAGCGAGGGCCAGAAAGGCACCACCCGCGGTCTGCTGGATGCCTCGTCGAATGGTTTCCTCAATGACCCCATCGACGATCACAACGCGTGCGGAAGTCGCTCCCCCGGTTACCCGATGCGTGATGACGCGCTTGTGTTGCATGCGAACGAGCTCAGCGAGAGCGAGTGGATCTCGATCTTGCGGAGACGCGGTAGCGAGTGCTTCGAGAACCGCCCGAAGATCACGAATCGAATGACCCTCGTCGACCAAACGACGCAGAACGTCGGCGAGGAGGGGAAGCGCTATCGGCTTGGGGACGACGCTCCGCACCGCCGCGGGGTAGTGCTCTTCGACCATGTCGAGCGCGCGTTGAACGTCGTGGAGACCGAGGAACTCCGCTGCCCGACGTCGCATCGCCGGGAATAGAACGTCAACACTCTTTACGAGAAGATCGCGACGTTCGTCGTTCTCAGCCAGTTCGACTTTAACAATCGGCACTTCGGAAATGCTCAAGCAAATCGCACGATCGGCAAGTTGCACACTCACCGATACAAATGGCGGTGGAGCGCTTACTCCGAGCTCGTGGAAAAGCTGTTCGCGCAGTGCAAAAGCGAGCGAACGAACACCAAGACTCTCTCCTTCATCGACCAGAAGCGACGCGAGCCCGGAGCCCACCTCAACCGACAGCGGAATCACCACAGGAACAAACGGCTTGTCGGCATCGCGCGGCGTCACCTTCTGGGCATGCGGCCGCGCATCCGCATCGTGCGCTTCGCGGTCCATCTGCTTGAGACGCGCTCGGCCCGCGAGAAAGAGCGCCGCAGCCACAACCAAAAACGGCAACGTGGGTAACCCAGGAACGAGGCTGAGCAGAAGCACGAAGGCGCTCGCAACAAAGAGCGCTTTCGGAACACCGAAAAGTTGCTTGACTAATTCGTCGCCGAGCGGCGTCTCTTCCTCTTCGCTCGCCACCCGCGTCACGAGCACCCCCGCAGCAAGCGCCAGAACCATGGATGGGATCTGCGAGACCAGGCCATCACCGATGCTGAGGATGCCGTAGCGGCGCAGTGCGCCTGCCGCGTCCATGTCGCGTTGAAGAATGCCGATCGCAAGACCGCCGAAGAGATTAATGAGCACGATCAAAAGCGACGCGATGACGTCGCCTTTCACGAACTTCATCGCGCCATCCATCGCTCCGTAGAACTGGCTTTCGCGCGAGAGCGTCCTCCGCCTCCGACGTGCTTCGTTGCCGTCAATGGCACCACTGCGAAGTTCGGCGTCGATGGCCATCTGCTTTCCCGGCATCGCATCGAGAGCGAAGCGGGCACCCACCTCGGCGACGCGCTCCGCGCCCTTCGCAACCACGAGAAGCTGAATCATTGTAAGAATCAGAAAGACGATCGCCCCGACGACGAAATTCCCTCGAACGACGAACTCGCCAAACGAGCGGATGACGTCGCCTGCGTTGGCTTGGAGCAAAATGAGACGTGTCGACGCGATATTGAGCCCGAGGCGAAACAGCGTCGTGATCAAAAGGACGGTCGGAAATGTCGCGACCGCGATGGGCTCTTTGACGAAGAGCACGACCAGCAAGATCGCCACCGAGAGTGAGAGATTGGCACTGAGCAGAATGTCGAGTGCCCAGGTGGGCACGGGAACAATCATCAGCGAGAGGACGAAGATGACCATCAAGGCGAGCCCGCCCTCGCCTGCGGTCAAACGCCCTCGCTCGCCGACTATGGATCCTGATTTCGCCACGCGCGCGACTCTACACGAATGAGCCACCCAAGCCGGGGTCCGCCGCCATCGATTGTAGGCAACCCGACTCCGCCGTCGGCCGAATGAGCAGCATGAACATCTCCGTCAGTCTAGTTGCCCTACCCTTATTGCTTGGACTCAACGCCTGCGCAGGCGCGGCTCCCTTGCCACCTAAGGCCATCGCACTCAGTAACAGTGCGGCCCACAATCTTGCGCGCGGGGATCTCGATCGCGCGCAGGCGGAGGCGAAATTAGCTCTCGAGTACAACCCGCGGTTCATCGAAGCGACCTTTAACCTCGGCTTGGTCGAGTTCGAACGTGGGAACTATGCCGCTGCGCGTGCTCAGTTTCTGAAGGCACGAACACTCAATCACGACTTGCCCTGGGGACCGTTCGGCCTGGGCCTCGTCGCCGACGCGACGAAACGGCTTGCCGCGGCGGAAGGGTACTATCGCGATGCTCTCGCTATCGACCCAGGATTGTCTGAGGCGCGCATCAATCTGGCAAGCATCTTGACCGAACAGGGGAAACTTGAAGCTGCGTATGCCGAGCTCAAGAAGTGCGCAGAGGTCGCGCCTCAAATCCCTGAGGTGTGGCTTAGTTTGATGAAATTAGGCATCGCGCTCAATCGCTTTTTTGATCTTGATGACCTCGTGAGCGGTGCGGCGCTTCACCTCAGCAAACCTGAAGCCTCTGTCATCAAATCCATGCGGCTCCTAGCGCAGGACAGAATCGGCGTTTACATTCGTCGCTGATGAAAATTTACACGAAGACGGGTGATGATGGCACGACGGGCCTCTTCGGCGGCGCAAGGGTGGCGAAGAATGATCCGCGCGTTGAAGCGTACGGGACGGTCGACGAGTTGAACGCATCGATCGGCTTCGCGCGGACCCAGTCGCTGCCCGCATCGGTCGACGGTGCGCTCGCGCGGGTCCAGGTTGACCTGTTTACCCTTGGCGCCGAGCTCGCGTGTGTACCCGCAAAGATGGAGGCGCTCAAAATGCAACTCGTCGCAGACGCGGACGCAAGGCGGCTCGAAGAAGCGATTGACCACCACGAAGCGTTGCTGCCGCCATTGAAGAATTTCGTGCTCCCGGGCGGCACGACTGGCGCTGCGGCATTGCATGTGGCGCGAACGATCGCGCGACGTGCAGAGCGTGCAGTGCTCTCGGTATCACCCGCCGTACGAAGCGAGCTCGTGGTCTACCTTAACCGCTTGAGCGACGCGCTATTCGTACTCGCACGCGCCGCGAATCAGCATGCGAGCGTTGCCGACGTCGCGTGGGTTCCTCATCCTCGATGAGCTCGCGTTCGTAACACGTCAAGAACATTTACGCAGCGAGCGGTCCGACGGTCGTCGCGAGCAGCTTGCGCGCACGATGAAGGCGGCTCATCACCGTTCCCACCGGAATACGGAGCCTCTCGGCGGCTTCGCGATACGAGTGCTCTTGCAGATCGACGAGCACAAACGTTTCGCGGAAGCCGCTCGGTAGGGACTCGACGCAAGCTTCCATTTTTTCGCTGAGCCACCATCCAGCGTCAGGTTCAGCAGCCACGCGCGAGCCGCGCGTTTTTGTCGAGGGGTCCTCGAGCACGCGTTGCCAAAGCCGACGTTCACGCTTGTCTTTCCGATAGCTGGATACGAACACGCTGAAGAGCACTTGATGCGCCCAAGCGCGGATGTTCGACCCCTCCGCGAAGCGATCGGCGAAGCGAAGTGCGCGTTCGAACGTGTCTTGCACGAGGTCATCGGCGCGAGCTGCGCTTCCAGTGAGGCGCATGGCGCGGCCACGCAATTCGGGCATCAGGCGAATGAGACCGAGTTTCAGAGCGTTCAAACCTATGTCGTCGTTGTGCATGACGCACGGAGAGCAACCTCGATGCCAAGCTCGGAAGCCCGTAAATTGCTGCCTCGCAGGTGCGTGGCACCCCAGCGGCGTGTCTCTCGTTCAACGAAGCGTGGGCACAGAGACGCACGCTTGTTCTGCGATTTGCTCCGCGATCTCGAGCGACGCAGCGTCAGCGATTTCGTGGGCGAGCACGCCGCGATCGCGCACCCATCGTATTCCTGCACGAGCATGGAGAAGCACGCCGGCGCACGCGGCGTCAAACACCGGTAGCTCGAGGGCCAACGCGGCAATGATGCCCGCGAGAACGTCACCAGAACCCGCGGTCGCGAGCACCGAAGCGGCGTATGGCGACGCGACAATCGGTCGCCCGGGCGCGGCGACGAGCGTGTGGGCGCCCTTGAGCACGACGGTACACGCGGTTCTTTCGACAAGTGCGGAAGCCGCCGCAAAGCGATCTTGCTCCACCTCGGCCGCGGTGATGCCGAGCAGCCGCGCGGCCTCGCCGGGATGCGGCGTGAGGACCACGCGCTCGGGATCGCGAATCGAACGCGTTACCGCAAACCGAGTCAGCGCATCCGCATCGAGCACGAGCGGAACGTCACTCTCATCGCAGGCCACATCGATAAGCTGAGCCGCACTTGCGTCGAGTCCGAGTCCTGGCCCGAGCACGATGCTCTTGAATCCACGCAGGTGCTCGCGCACGTCGGACGAAGTGATCGGCGTGACCACTGTGCGTGTCATCATCTCAATGATGTGCCCCTGCAACGCCCCGATGGTTTCAGGGAAGCTCAAAATCGTCGCGAGACCCGCACCCGCGCGCATCGCCCCGCGCGCTGACAAAAGGGCGGCACCCGTCGTTCCGGATCGCCCTGCAATGACGCCCACGTGCCCAACCTGTGTCTTGTGCACATCAGACGCCCGAGGATGAAGCCAACGTGAGAGGTCGCTCGGTTCGAGCAGCTGCGCGCTCTCGAGAACCTTGGGCATTGGCACCCCGATGTGCACGAGCGTCACCGATCCCGCATGCCGCGAACCGTGCGGCGTGAGGAGACCACGCTTGTGTGCGCCGAAAGTGATCGTGTGATGAGCGCGAACTGTGTGGCCGAGCGCGGCTCCCGTGTCGGCATCGACACCGGACGGCAGGTCAAGCGAGATGACCAACGTCGATTCGCTGAGTCCATGAAAGCACGCGACGGCCTCTGCGAATTCTCCAGCGATGGGCCTGTCTAGCCCGGTGCCAAAGAGTGCGTCGACCGCGACCTCCACGCTCTCGAGCGCGTCAGCGAGCGCGGGCGCCTCGCCGGCTTCAACAACGCCCCCGATGCCGACCCACATGTCGAGCGCAAGACGGGCGTCGCTGGACACGCGCGCCCGGTCGCCTGCAAGCCAAGCCCGCACGTCAAAGCCAGCGATGCGCAAGTGACGCGCGACGACGAATCCGTCACCCCCATTGTTCCCCACGCCGCATACAACGAGAACGCGCGCGGCGCCTCGTTCGCGCATTCGAGACGAGACAACGTCGGCGGCTCCACGGCCTGCGTTTTCCATGAGGACGACGCCCGGGACCCCTCGCTCGATCGCGTGGGCATCCACGACACGACTCTCGGCTCGGTTGAGCAATGCGATCATGAGCGAGCCACCTGCAGGTGCGTGCGCATCGCAATAACGGCACCGGCAAGCGACATGCTGAGCGCATCGGCAATCACCGCATGCCCTATGTTAACCTCGTCGATCTCCCGCATCGCAGCGATGGCAGTCACGTTCTGTCGCGTCAGTCCGTGCCCTGCCGCGAGATCGAGACCGAGGCTTCTTGCGTACGTCGCCGCGATTTGCAACCTATCGCGTTCCATTTGTTCGGCTGCCCCACCAAACGCACTGGCGTACTCTCCGGTGTGCAGCTCAATTTGTTCTACGCCGAGCGCATGAGCTGCCGCGATCTGCACGCGCTCTGGTGCGATAAAGAGACTGACCCGAATTTTCTTGGCCTGCAGCCGGCGGGTACATCCGCGAAGGTCATCCCCCATGGCCATGACATCAAGGCCGCCCTCGGTGGTGCGCTCTTGCCGGCGCTCTGGTACGAAGGTGACCACGTCGGGGCGCACTTCGTCAGCAATATTGACCATCTCATCGGTGGCGGCCATCTCGAGATTGAAGGTGCACTTTACGGCTTCGCGTAGAGCGCGGACGTCGGCGTCGCGAATATGTCGCCGATCTTCGCGCAAGTGCGCAGTGATGCCGTCAGCACCGGCCGCAATACACAGCAGCGCCGCCTCAACTGGATCGGGATAAACTGTACCACGAGCGTTACGAACTGTTGCCACGTGATCGATGTTGATGTGAAGTCGCATCGTTCAATCGTCGCTACCAGGTGAGCTCTCAGACATTTCGTCGTCGCCCTTTGGTGTTGCAAGCAACTCGCCAGCGGGACCATCACGGCGAATAACAAATGAACGCCTCGTCGCCGTGTCGGGGCTCTCACGCGCAACAACGGTGACGAAGTTCACGCCAGGCCTTAGCGGCAAGGTCGAATCGAAGGGAAGCTTGCGAGCATCCGCACCGTTGCGGTTCGAGCGGTAGTGAACCTTCTTTCCGCCGACAAAGACATACATGTCAAGCACCTTGACGTCGTCGACAATGACGCCGCTGATCGGGATGCGGTCGCTCGTCGTCGTTAGCACGGGCGCAGTCGCTTCGATGGCCGGCGGCGCGTGCACCACATCCTCGAAGGTTGCTACCAACGCTGTAGAACCCGCGACGGTCTCACCGTCGGTACTGCGAATGAAGGCGAACCTCCCCTGTCCGATTGAAATGCGCGAAAAGCCGCTCACCGAGCCATCACTCGTCACCGTGCCACCGACGGGAATGCGTCCGAAGCTGCGCACTCCCGTATTCGGAGAGGCAAAGAGATCTGTCGCAACTTTGGCGCGCAAAGTGGTTGCGGGACCGGCCAGAGTCAACGGCGCTCGCAGGGGCAATCGAAGCTTTTCTGCAACGGCCTCGCGCAGGTCACGATCGACGATGGACAGCTCAAGGCGAACTTCACCGTCAGCCTTCGCCTGCCTTCCGCCGTGCACCTCAAAAGTGAACGCTACCTTTCGTACCTCACCCGGTTGCATATTTGAAATATCGAACCGTCCTTCGTGCAGGAGCACCGCGTCACCCGAGAGGTTGCGCAAGTTCGCCTGCGACTCTTGGGAACGCCCACGGCCAACGTTCTTGACCGTTACATAAAGGGTGCAGAACTCGCCCTCTTGAAGGAGACCATCGCCATTGCCCTTCTTGTTGTCGGCAACTTGGTACGAATACGCAAAGATCGGCCTCTCAAGTGCACGCACCGTCACGCGCGTTTCTGCATCGCGGGGGACACGCCCCCTGGCCTCTTCGAACTTGAGCTTCACGCCATCGGCGCGTGTGAGCACTTCTTTGGGTAGCGCGCAGTTTCGAGCCAAGTCTTTCGGAAGCGGCGCGCTCGAGCCGGCCTTACGTCCCTTAGTCTCGCACCAGCCGACTGGAATCGTCGCAGTCCGGCTCTTGCCTGGGTCGATCTTTCCGAGAACGAGCTCACGGCCGTCGAAGAGCGGGTTGTCACTCTTGGTTACGCCCTGAAGGCGATAGAGCGGTACCGCTCCCTTGTTCGTGACGGTGACCTTCAGACTGAGCGCCTCGCCGGCAGTCGCTTCGTTGTTTGGCCGGTCCGTTGAGAATGTCACTTCTGCGTCAGCCGGCGCGGTGGGAGCGGCGGCTTCGACCGGTGCGTCAGACCAGTCGATGCCGACGGCCTTCAGTTCGTCAACTACCTTGTCGAACTCCACCCTGCGCACCTCTTGCAAGAATGTCTTGGCTTGGCGCAACTGGTCAGAACGTTTTCCTGAGGTGCTGCGCGCGATGAAATCGCGAGCAAACTTAATCGGGAAGTCGAGCGAGAAGTTGTCGTCAGGGTCGCCACCGCGTTCGCGTAGCTCGAGTCGCTCTCGCATCGAGAGGCTGTAGCGCAGCGCCTCTGCAGGCTTCTGACCATCGCGCGCGCGAACATTCGAAAGGCTGCGTGAGAGATCGCGCTCTCTCAGCATTCCGGTGTCGGGGACGACGTCCATCTCTTGCGTGTCGACGGTGGTCGGGTCGAGTTCGATGTCGGGCGTAACGCCGACGCCCTGAATGGAAATATCACCTGGCTCGGTCAAATACTGGGCGATCGTCAACTTGAGCGCGCTGCCATCCGGCATGTCGTCAAAGCCAAGTTGTACACTTCCTTTACCAAATGTCGTCTCGCCGATGATGACCGCGCGATCGTGATTTTTCAGCGCACCCGCAACGATCTCGCTCGCGCTCGCAGACGTGCCGCTCACAAGAAGCGCGATTGGATAGTTCGGCTCGGTATCCTCTTCGTGCGCGTTTTTTTCTTCGCGGCCCTCGCTTGCTCCAACCGTTGCAACAATAGGCCCGCTGCTGACGAACGTATCGACGACGCGTGCGGATTGGTCGAGGAGGCCGCCTGGATTTCCACGCAAATCAAGAACGAGCCCCTTGAGCTCACCGTTGCGCTTCATGCTTGCGAGGGCGGCGCGCATCTCTGCGGTGGTGTTCTGCTGAAACTGCTTGAGCCTGATGTAGCCGACGTTGTGCTCGAGCAAGCGGTGGTCAACGCTCGCGACGCGAATCACCTCGCGAGTGAGCTCGAATTGCTTCGCGCCTTCCCAGCCGCCTTCGCCCTCGCGATGGATCCACACCTTGACGTTCGTACCCACTTGTCCACGCAGGTGCGTAACGGCTTCGTTGACGCCCATGTTGAGCGTGCTTTCGTTCCCAATCTTGACGATACGGTCAAACTTCTTGACGCCTTTTCGCTCCGCTGGACCCCCCATCATCGGGCTCATGACGGTCAGCTGTTGGTCACGCAACGAAATGACCATACCGACACCACCAAACTGCCCGGTCGTCGAAACGCGCAGCTCTTTGAGGCCATCGGGCGACAGGAGCACACTGTGTGGATCGAGCGTGTGCAGCATGCCGTTGCACGCGGCGTACTCAACCTCGCGGAGGTCGACCTCGGTTCCCTTCAGCCCCTCTTGAACGAAGGCAAAAATTTCGCGCAGCCGCGCGCTCACATCCCATGGGCCATCAACGCCGTCGATGCGGAAAGTGCGCTCTTGCGAGTCGACGCGAACCTTGATCTCGTTCGACCCCTCCTCGTAGTGCACGATGATCTGCGCAACGTCGCGTTGCACGGCGTTGAGAGCAGACAGCAGCATTTCGCGCGGCTTCACGCGACGCGGGTCAACATATTTGTCGCGTACCTTTTTCAGGACCGCGTTGACCAAACGCAACTTTGTGAGGTCGTAGTTAGCACCTGCCGCGCCTGCAGGCGTCGACGCCGACGCTAGGGAACTGGGACCGAAGCCCGTCCACAGACCATGGTCCTTGACCCTGACGGCGAGGACAGTGGAGAGACCGAGCGTGGTGAGAATGGCGGAGATCGCAAAGGCTCTAGAGCGCATGGAACGCCTAGTATAGACCGGTTGCGGCCGGCGCGGGCGTTACCCCGTTCAGAGCCGTTTTCGGAGAACCGCAACGTAGAAGCCACCGAAGAAGGCCAGCGGAGAATCGGCCGCCCGGCGCTCGGCCCACCGAAGGACATCGCGCACGACTGGAACCTTCATTGCGGCGGCAACAGGCGTGAAAACACGAATCCCTCGGGCGGTTTCGAAGGTAACGCTAGGCGGAAGTAGCCGACGCACAACCCACGGGGCATCGAAGCGGGTGAAGACATGATCCTCGGTCGTTTTGTCGGAGATGGCTCCTGCGGGGCCGAATTTTTTTCCGAGCGCACGCACGCTCAACGGGTTGTAAAACTCGGCGAGGAGCACGCCACCGGGCTTCGTTACGCGTGCCATTTCGCGAAGTGCGAGCCCAATATCAGGGACGTGGGCGAGCACCTTGAAACTACACACCACGTCGAACGAATGGTCGTCGAAAGGAATGGCCGTTGCGGACGCCTCGCGTGCGTCCAGTCCGCGTGCGGTCGCTAAATGCAACATTCCAGGTGACAAATCGATGCCCTTGGCCGAGCTGGCAAACTTGGCGAATCGCTCAAGCAACAGGCCGGTGCCGCAACCGACTTCGAGCACATCTTTGCCTCGGCCGTAACGCTCGACGAGTTCAACCTCGAGATCGTCGACGAGAGCATGGTAGCCATCGGGCTGGTTCGGTCGGCGCTCGGCCTCGTAGCGCTTGGCAAACTCGTTGTAGTAGGCGCGGGTATGTTCTGGCTGTCGGTGCGGCATCGTCAGGCCGCTTAGCTACCACATTAACGCGCCTCTCCACATACCCAGCGTTCGCGCTGTCCGCCGCGATCACCGTCAACGTACATGACCAATGCGTCGCGATCGCTTGCCAACGCGAGGTGCGCCGGATTTTCGGGCGCCATTCGCTCTCCAAACGTGACGAATCGTCCTGCCTCGTCGAGCTGGCCAACCTCGAGTGCAAGCGCAGAGTGGCCCTCGGCACTTGTCGGCTTCACGCGCACCATCCACGTCTTGCCCTGATGCACAGTGACCGCAAAGGCTGCGTCGTCAAGACCGCGCGGATAGAGCGACCATACGGGTTCAATGTTCGTCAGGTGGTTCGCGTCAAGAATGAACACGGCAGAACCAAACGCGTGCAGGTCTTGTGGAAGCACGGTTGCGAGGAGCAAGCGGCCGCCCGACAGCGCTACGCCGCGCGGCTCGAGCAGATAGTCACCACCACCGCCTGCAAAGACAACGGTCGCAGGCGCAAGCACAAGGCGGCCATCTTTCACCGAGGCGTTGCGTGCAGTGAGGGTTGCGAGCGACGTGCGTGCCTCGACGGTCAGAAACGTAATACGCTCGTTTGAGGTTACGATATCGAGCGATGTCGCGCCGGCGCCATCGTCAGAGATCTTGACGACTTGACCCTCCGACGTTCGCGCCCACGCTTCGCGCACGACACCAGAGGGCGTTTGCACAGCACGAAGGAATGCGACGACCTCGCGATCGCCGAGCTTGGCCGCCGCAAGCTGAGCACTCGCCGCCCCTTCTGTGACGTCAGAAGCTGCGCCCTTTGCATCGTATCTGCGAATGATCCCTTTCGTACTCGCGCAGTAGAGGGTGTCGGCTGCAGCTGCGCACGGAGACCGGCTCGCCTTGAGGGCCCCGTTCACGTCATCCACGAATCGCGGGACACCGTCATCGTTTACCGCAACGCTAATTTTACCATCGCGTGTTACGAATGAACCGGCACCGCGAATGGGCTTTGGCGCGTCAGCGATACGAGGACGGCAGCGACCCTTCGTAGGCGCTCTGGACGCGAATGGCGACGCGAGTGGCGCCACGGCGGTCCTCATGGAGGAAGCAGGAACGCTCACGGGTGCAGCCGCGGCAGCTGTTTTTGCGGAGGCGGGCAACGCTGCAGCGTCGCTGGGCGCGTCTTTCTTGCAGGAAGCGAGCAGCGAAGCAATGCACGCGATACGCACGAATTGGCGCATCGATGGATCATACGCTGGTTTAAAAAGGAAACGGTGCCAGGAAAACCCCGGCACCGCATCACATCAACGTCACATTCCGAGCAACGCGTTGCGCTGGTGGTTGAAGTCCGACACACCCAAGCGCAACGCGGGGCCCGACTCGATCGAAGTCACGGCATGAGGACAGCGTCGACGACGTGGATCACGCCGTTGGTCGCTTCGATTTCGGTCTTCGTGACGTTGCTCTTGCCGACGCTGACAGCGCCGTCTTTGGAGGTCTTGAACTTGAGCTTGCCGCCCGAGAGGGTCTTTGCGTCCTTCGCCTTGGCGAGGTCGAGTTTGCCTTCAACGACGTGGTTCTGAAGGACCTTGGCGAGCTTCTTCTTGTCCTTGAGGAGCTTCTCGAGGGCGCCCTTCGGAAGCTTCTTGAAGGCTTCGTCTGTTGGCGCGAACACCGTGAAGGGACCCGCGGCCTTGAGGTCGTCATCGAGGCCAGCTTCTTTGAGTGCGCTCACGAGCGTCGAGAACTCTGAGTTTGCTGCAGCAACGTCGACGATCGTCTTTGGCGCTGGGGGTGGCTCTTCGGCCTTCACTTCTGGAGCCTTCTCTTCGGCCTTCGCCACAGCCGTTTCCGGTGTCGCCGCGACCGCTGCGGGAGCTGCTGAAGGCGCGGGGGTCTCAACCGAGGCTGGAGCTGCTGGAGGGGTGGCGTCGCCGCCGCAAGCTGCGAGCGTCATGACAATAGCGAGCGCTGAAAACTGGAACTTCATGGTCTTGATCTCCTTGGAGGTCGCAGGATCGCGCCCCTCACTCCCCAAATTCCGGGGCGAGCGCGCGTTTACCACAAGTCGACCGCGGTCGCACGGTCAATGGGGACGAGCTCGCAGTCACCTTTGGAGTGATTTTCGTAGACAAGACAGACAAAATCGGCGTCGGCGTCGAGCGCAATCATCGGATGGTGCCACGTTCCAGGGTGGTACGCGATCGCCTGCGACCCTGTCACCTCGAACGCACGGGCGCGATCGAATTCGGGCGCGTCGAGGCCAGGTGCAACCACGACGAGATAGCGTCCAGTGCTCATCGGGACAAACAACTGAGTCGAGAACGGATGTCGCTCGAAGGCGCGTAACGGAACCGGTCGAAGCGCTTCCGGAGCACATCGGAAGACACTCAGGTTGGCGCGCGCATCGTCACGCAAGTTGACGAGTTTTGCGAGATGGTCCCAAACCTTCGCGCGACCTTGATTGGCAAGGCGCGGGGCGAGACCTCCCGCCGCGAGGACGGAACCGAATGGGGCGTACGCTTCGGCAGTGAGGGGCTCCCTTGGAATGAGTCGAGTGGGCATGCCGCCCCGAGCCTACACCGAGCACGGGAGACTAATGGAGCATCGAAAGGCAGTCGTCGAGGTCACGACGCATCGCATAGGGCTGCACTTCGAGGGACCTGCGTAGCGCTTCGATGGCGAGGGCAATTTCGTTCATGTACCTGTGACACAGCCCCTTGCCGTGCCACGCACCGAAATGCCCCGGCTTGCGCTTCACGGCTTCTTCGCAATCGGCGAGTGCAGCCTCATAGCGACGCTGCCGAAACCGCACGATGGCGGGCTGGTTGTAAGCCTCCGCGTAATCGGGGTAGCGCCGGATGAGCTCGCCGAGAAGAGCATCGGCATGCGCGTAGGCCCCTCGCTCGAGCAGTTCGCCTGCGCGCCCAAAGACTTCTAGACCTTCTTGTCCCTTTTCGGCGAACCAGAGCTCCCACAGCGCGCGTGTCGCCGAGCGGCGGACGGATTCGGCGGGGTGGCGAAGCATGCCGAGCAGCTCGTCTTCCGAAGGCTCAAGAGGGGCTTGCGATTCCATACCCCAGAGAACGGCTCGCTCCCCCTCAACCCTTAGAACTTATTTTTGAAAGCGCTCGACCGCTAATGCGGGCATTGACAAAACAGGCAGATCGAAGCGTTACCGCTTGGCCCGACGCATGAGGCGGGCGGCGATCATGGCGAAGAGACCCCCCAGCGCAAACGTTCCGCCTGCGGAGCCGATCGGGGCAGAGCTGCAACCCCCGTCGTCGTCGATAACGACGGGGCCACCGGCGTCAGTCGTGCCGGTATCCTTCTTGCCGCTGTCGGCAGACGGTGTGATTGGCGCGTCTTGACCCCCGTCGGCGACGGTTGCGTCGAGTCCCGCATCCGGCGGAGCGCCGTCGGGTTTTGCGTCGGCCTTTCCGCTGTCACCAGGACCGCTACCGTCAGGGCCCCCATCGAGGAGGACGTTCGCACCTTGGTTGGCTGCCCCTGGCGTAAGTTTCGGGGTGCCACTCGGGAAGTTGGTGGTCACGGCCGCCGCGTCAAAGTCGACCGCATTGCCATCCGTTCCTGCGAGACGCCCACCGTACCAAGCACCGACAGCAAGAGCGTCTGTGTTGTTCGGGAAACGAACCACCGCCTCGGGCTCCGCTCCGTTCGCAAGCGAAATTGTAACTCCTCCGTATACGAAATCAACGCCTCCATCCGACTGCGCAAACGTACCGACCGCATCAACGATCGCTGCGCCGTTGGGAAGCTCGAGGGTGTGATCATCGTTCGCGTCGTAGTCAGTGCCTTGCGCAAGGACCGTCCCGCCCTTGATGACCGCAAACGTAGTCGTTGCATTTTCAAGGGGGCTCGTGCCTGTGTCCAGCGCTGCCCACGCGACTTCGGTTGTCGCGGGATCTTGGGAGGGAGTCGCGCCGTTCGTCGCGCGGATATAAACGAGACCGTTACTCCCGCACGCGTACGCGCCGAGATCAAGAACGCGATCGGCGACGCCCCGTGGACCATTGGTGCCTGCATCGGTGGTCGAATCGAAGTCGCCCTCAAAAGCGACAAACTGGTAGCCCGTGAGCAGCCCGTTCGGCGTGCAGCGCAGCTCAACGTATTCATAGGGTGAATCGGGACTGCCAACGGGATTGTGTCGCAGCTCGTTCAGTAGGACGAGCGACGCTGTAACGCCGGCCTCGCTTGCAGCCTCGGGCGACGCATCGATACCAGAGTCGGTGGCTGCATCAGTCGCGGCGTCGGCGCCAGCGTCCGTGCCCGCATCTACAACGGTTGCGGTTGAGTTCTTCGGAGTCGGCGCGCGCACAGCAAAGTCGGCCTGGTTGTTGTCAGTCTCGCCGGTGCGATAGATTTCCTCAGAGGCGGTGGGCGACGGAGCCGCGGCCGTCCCTTCGTAGCAACTCGCCGTTGAACCGTATCCGACGAAGTCGACCACTGCCGCGACGCCGGTCGCAGGGCACGCCGCCGAAAGCACGGTCGTGCTCGACACGAGTGCGAGCTTGCCTGCGCTGGCGCTCAGGTTGATCGACGCCGAAGTGAGGTCGGCGGTCGGCAACGCAATCCCATTGGTGCCTGCCGCGAGCGCAATGAGGAAATAGCCGTTCGCGGGTACGGCGCCTGACAGGTCGACTTTCGTGCTCCAACTCGTGCCGGTAGCCGACGCGTATTGCAGCGAGTAGCCGGTGAGGCTGACCGATGCCGCCGTTACGTTTCGAAGAACGACGTAGTCGGCTTTGTATGTGGCGCCTGAGTTCCCGCCCGCGGCGTAGACTTGCTCGATACGCAGCGTGGTCGACAGTGCCGCTGACGTTTGACCCACTCTTTCCTCGCCGCGCGCCGCATCGCCGGCCGTTGAGCAGCCGCTCAGGTGCGCAAAACCAAGCCCCAAAAGACTCAAGAACGAAAGCCCCGAAACCAAACGACCCATGCGCATGGTGCTGAGTTCACCACAATTTGAGCCGCAATGCGCTACAAACCCCGCGGCGAAACATCGGGCCGAATGATCCACGTACGCTGCATTTTCACGGCCGCGAAAAGCGACGCCGCCGCATCAGCGCCGACGGTGCACTCGACGTGAACCAATCCGGGCGCACTTCCAACGACGATGCGACCGAGCTGCGGAAGGTCGAGCACGCGCGCGCCATTCCAGGTGGCCATTTGGAACAGCACATCTGACGCAACATTTGGAAAACGAACGTGCAGTGCGGCGGCTTCAGCGAGCACGTCGAGCGAGGCGTTCGAGGCAAGCGAATCCGTCCCGAGTGCCGGCTGCACACCTGCTTCGAGAATTGCGAGCAATGGCGGCAGCTTGAGTTCGATGTAGAGGTTCGACCTTGGGCATAAAACAAAGGGAGAACTCCGCGCGTGGGCGAGCGCAATCTCAGCGGGACGTGCATCGGTCATGTGCACGAGAAGCACGTCGGGGCGCAGAAGGCCGAGCGCATCGGCATACGCGATGGGCGACTTGCGTGGCCAGGCTGGTGTCTTGTCGCCGAGCAGCTTCGAGAGCCAATCGGCCACTGGACCATCCCCCGCTTCAAGCGCGCGACGCTCGGACGCATGTTCCGCGAGATGCAACGACGTGCGCATCGGACGCTCACGGACCGCTGCGTCGAGCACCGCGATCGCGTCGACGTGTGTCGTGTAAAGCGCATGAATCGCAGGTGCGATTCGCAATCCTGGCCGGTCACTTTCTATAGCAGCGGAAACTTCGCGCGCCCGTTTCACGGCCAGCGTTGCGTCGATCCCAAACGCCTCATAGAACGCCCAGCCCGTCACGCCTCGCGCTCGCAAGACCTCAACCGCGGCCAGCGAATTGGTCACGTCGCCCACTGCGGCTGTGCCGAAAGCCACGAGCTCGTCGACCGCGCACGAAATGCTCTCCGCGTCGTTCTCGGGATCGATGTCCGCGCGTACCGAGAGAAGGTGCTCAACCCAGTTGACGAACCCTGTTCCGCCCGGGACCTTACCCCGCATCGCCGATAGCTCGATGTGCGTATGCGCATTGACGAGACCGGGAAAGATCACGCCC
>CAMBEV010000017.1 GCA_945865595.1 Nannocystis exedens
GAATTCACGGGCGATGGCATCAGTGATGGCGCGGTGAGCGGTTCGGTGCGTGTTGCTTCTCCTCCCATTGGGTTCGGTCGGCTCATCTTTGATGCCACGGGTCTCTATCGCTACGCCAACTACTTGAACCGCAACGTTCAGTTGGGGGGCAGCGGACGGCTGCGCGGGTTCCCGACAAATTTCTTTGTCGGCAAAGACCTTGTGGCCGCGAATCTCGAATTTCGCACGCGCCCGGTCGACGTCTTGTCCGTCCAGATTGCTGCAGCGGCCTTCTGGGACATGGGCGACGCATTTAGCGGATGGTCAACGTTCTTGCCTAAGCAGTCGGTCGGAGGCGGTCTTCGGTTCCTGTTCCCACAATTCGACCGCGTCGTATTTCGCGGTGATCTCGGGGTTCCCTTAGCCACCGCGGGTGCGCTTCCAGCGGGCGTATCGCCCGTGTCGTTTTTCGTCTCCTTCGGTCAGGGATTCGGAGTCGATACCATTGGCGGTACTGCCGCCGGCGCCACCTCCGCGACGGGCGGCTACCTAGGGCAGTAGCTCAACACCCAGCGCCGCGAGCCGCGACTCAATCGTGGCCACCGCCACGGGACTCTCATCGATCCCCACAAATCTCCGGCCCAATCGATGCGCTACGGCGAGCGTCGTGCCACTGCCGGCGTAAGGGTCCAGCACCAAATCACCCGGATCGGTAAGCACGTTGACCAATCGCTCGAGCAGCTTCTCGGGCTTCTGCGACGGAAACCCCGTTCGCTCTTTGGCGACAGGCGCAATGATGCCGATGTCCCAAACGTCGCCGAGCGGCACGCCCTGACTCTCGGCCTCGGTCGACGACGAGCGCTTCCGCCGGCCATCCTCAACGACCGCAAGCTGTTTGCGTGTTCCCCATGTCTTCAGCGTCGACGCTGCGAGTGGCTCGTACGCCTGGTTCCACCTCGGCTGCACGCTCGGGTCCTTGCGGTAGCGCAGGAGCACGTCGTGCACGCGCTGAAAGTTCGGGGTCTTGCTCGGCCAGCGCCGATACCGCCACACGATTTCGCTCGCAAAGGCATCGAAGCCAAAGATGCTGTCGGCAAGTACCTTGACGTAATGGCTGGTCTTCGTATCGACGTGCACCACGATCGAGCCATGCGGAAGCAGCAGTTCTCTTAGGCGAGAGAGCCGCGCTCCGAGCGCTTCGAGGTAGTGGGCGAGGTCGTTCCACTGATCGCTGAATGCCACCTCTGATGTCGCCTGTGCCCGCGGCCTGGTCGCGTGATCACGCTGCGTAAAAAATGGAGGATCGAGATACACGAGCGACGCCGCAGTTTGGCCCTCACCGATCAGGCGATCGAGGACGGCGAGGTTGTCTCCAGCATACAACGCGCCAAACGTATCTTTCGTTGATCGCTTTACAATTGCGCCGACGCCTGCGCGCGCCTCTGCCCGTTCGGGCCAGGCGAGGCTCACCGTGCGCTCGTTAGACCGCGTGCTCATGGGTGGCCCGGGTGCCCTTGCTTGCGCCAAGTACCTCGTCGAGGAACGCGAAAGTATCGCGCCAGCACAGACGCGCATTCTTTCGGAAGAGGAGCACGTGAAAGCCGTGAAGCTCGCCTTCGTAGTAGCGATCGATCGCTTTTGTGCCCAGCTTTTGCAGCGCCCGCGCGAGTCGCCGCGTATCGTCAAGGAGCGGATCTTTCGTCCCGACCGGCAAGAACATGGGTGGAATCGGCCGGTCAGGCTTGTCACCGCGTTCGAACACTACAAGCGGATCGGCGAGATCGTGACTCATGTGCGCGGGCGTGTTCGCGAGATACGTCTTCGGTAAATCGTGGATGCGATCGGCAATCAACGTGTGCAGTTTGGGCTTTCGCACGGCGAAGCGCTCCGCGTTGTTCACCTCATAGATGCCGTAGGCCGGCACGACCGCCCTCGGAACGACGCCGGTATCAAATAGCGCGCGCGCGAAGCCTTCAGGTCGCTTGTAGCAAGCCGCAAGCGTGGCGCTGACCACCAGGTTTGCGCCTGCCGATTCGCCGGCAAGGACGAGTCGCGAAATGTCGCCGCCATGCTGCGCTGCATGAAGCGTGACCCACTCGTACGCCATGCACACGTCTTCGACCGCGGCTGGGAATGGGTGCTGTGGCGCGAGTCGATAGTTGATGGTGAACACCACGTACCCGCGCCTCGCGTACGCGAGCGCCATGATGAAGTGGCTGTCCTTCGAGAGGATGCGAAACGCGCCACCGTGCACATAGAGCACGACCGGATGCGGTCCGGGGCCCGCGGATTCGGGCGGCAAGTAGATGTCGAGCAAATGAGCGCCGCGGCTGCGAGGGCCGTATGCGACGTTCTCGATCTTGCGGACACCGTGAGCTTCAGGTCGTGCCTTCGGGTGAAGGCGAGCGGCGGTCGTGAGGCCGTCAAACAACGCCTTAAACATCCTGGCGCCGACTCGCTTCCGCGCCCGCGCTGCAAACGAATCCTTTTGCATTATTCGAACGATAGTCTGCGTCGCGCAAGTTGCATGTGCATCTTTTCTTTTGCGAGGTACAGCGTCTCTTCGGCAACAACGTTTGCGCGCTTTGCGTGTTCGGAAAGAATATTGACGACCATGTCGTCGCCACTTGGTCCCTCGAATTGCGCTCGGCGTTCGCGCATTGGGCCAAGAAGGCCTTCGATGGCTTCGGCGACCTCGACCTTGATGTGTCCGTCGCCGATATTGTCACCGCGGCGGTAACGATCTTCGAGCTCCTTGATGCGCGCCTCGTCCTTGATGAACGCGCGCACGTATTGAAAGAGGGCGTTGTCGGTGTCGCCCGGCTCGTCCATCGTCTGCCGCCCGGTGTAGAGCTGCCCGAGCTTCTTTTTGATCTCTTTCGGCGTGTCGGAGAGAAAGATCGCGTTACCGAGACTCTTGCTCATCTTGTTCTTGCCATCGACACCGACAAGGCGCCCAACGCGACCGACGAGCGCTTTCGGAATAGGAAAGATACTTCCTAATTTCTCGTAGTCGGCATCCTCGGCGTCAGGGCTCACGCCGCAGTAATTCCACGCGAATTTGCGCGCCACTTCACGGCACATTTCGATGTGCGCGACCTGATCTTCGCCAACCGGCACGAGCTCCGCACGAAAGGCCAAGATGTCCGCGCATTGACCCACCGCGTAGAGGGGAAAGCCGAAGCTGTACTTGTCGCCGAGATCTTTCAGCTCGATCTCGGTTTTGAGCGTCGGGTTGCGCATGACGCGATTGAAGGGCAAGAGCATCGCAAAGAACCACGAGAGCTCGGCGATCGCCGGCACCTCCGTCTGCAGCACCAGCGTGGAGCGATTCGGATCGATGCCCGCCGCGAGCCAGTCTTTGACGATCTCAATCGTGTCGCGACGAATCTCCGCGGCCTTCTCTGCGCGTGTCGTGAACGCGTGCATGTTGGCGAGCAAAAAGTAACAGTCGTAGTTCTCTTGTAGCTGAACCCGGTTCTCGAGCGAGCCGACCCAGTGGCCAATGTGCAATCGACTGGTGGGTGTGTCGCCTGTGAGAATACGGGCCTTGCCTTGCGTGGTCATTGTTTCCAATTTGCCTGAAATGACGCTAACGCAGCAAGCGCATGCGCATCGTCGCTCGCGTTCTCTTCTTGGCCAGCCTCATGGCGGGTTGTGCTCGTCGTGGTGTCGACGCTACGCCCGAAGGTGCCGTTCGCGCGTTTGTTGAGCGTATCGAGCAGTCCGGTGAAGATCCGTCGAGTCGCAGCGCGACCCTCGAACTCTTGGGGCCGCGCACACGTGCGAACCTCGAAGCGCGAGCCGCTCGCCTCTCGTTGGTTCTTGGCAGGCCCGTGCAAGCGCATGAAGTGCTGGTGCAGGGATGGGTCTTTCAACGGTATGAGGTCAAGGTGGTGAACGATCTTGGCGGTGGACGCGTTCGAATCACCGGTGAGCACGCGGAAACTGATCGCGCTGAGTTTCAATGTGTGAAGGTCGGCGACACGTGGCGTGTTGAGCTTGCGTTGCCAGAGGTGCTTTAGGCTCAGTGCTTTTTGTTGCTCCACGCGCTGAGCGCGACGTCCTTCCAGCCGGTCGCCACTTGGCTCATCACGGCGTCGCCCGCCTCCCAGCCATTGCTCGCGTGGTAGACGATTTCGGCGTCGCCGTCCTTGTCCATGTCGAGCACTCCGACTGGAGTAAACTCACTTGACGATTCCTTGCCAGGTGGGATGAGTCGCTCGATGCGCCACACCTTATCGCTGTCGAGGCGTGCCACGATGAGCAAGGATCCGCCGACGACGGCACGATGGGAGCTAAAGAAGAGCGCGCGGCTGTGGGCTTTGGTGTCGTCCGCGCCTTCCTTGGTGAAGTGCGTCTCCATCGTGTGAACAAACGCGTCGAAGCTCGTCTTTTCGGCGTCGTTGGGCGACCACTCAAGCGACTTCCCAGCCGCCCACTTCGAATCGGCCGAGACGTAGATACCTTCGCCCAGCTTGCCGCTCTTGCGGCCGAATTGTAACTCGCGACACTTTGTTTCAGCGTTGGTGTCGAAGCCGCTGACAAGGGCCGTGCCGATCGGCTGGCCGTAAGCGTCCAATGCGATCCACTTGCTGCCGCGCTTGGCCCACTTGCTCGAAGGCCCGCACGTGGACCCTTTCAGGCCCACTGAGCGAATGCTGAAGCCGTCTTTCGCGTGGCTCACGGTTGCAAGCGGAACGCGTGGTTCTGAGGCGACAAAGAGCGCCTCGGAGAGTCCCCGCGAGAGTGAGGCGCGCCTCTTTTGTTTCTGACCGGCGCTTGCGGCTCCCGGAGCAAAGACCGCGGCGGCAAGAACGAGGGCGAGGAGGTTCTTCATGGCAGGGCGAGTTGGCCACATTCGCCATGACGGGCCCACTTTTTTGCACATCGTTTCGGTGGCTCCGCGGCGTGATGGGGGGTATCGAGCGGTCGTCATGAAAATTCGAACGCTTGCGCCCGCCGTGCTCTTCCTCGCCTGTTCGAGTTCTGAAGTTCCTTCGCCGACTAGTGCAGCCCCTGATGGCGCGGCTGACGGTGCCTCCAATGGAGACGCAGGTGGTGCGAGCGATGCTGCTGCCGACACCGCGATCCCTCCAACGCCGATCACCTGCACCGACGCCGTGGCCGATGCGTACACGCTCCCCGCGAATCTCCCCGAGCTTATCGATGCGCGACTGGGCGACGTCGTCCGCTGCGCACCCGACACGAGCATCGAACCATTGGCGATGGCTTCACGCATCACGAGCGCGGGCGTCTCAACTGACGTCAAGAGTGGCGCCAAGAGTTACCGCGTCGCCTATCGCACGCGGCGCTTCGACGGTTCGGCAACGATTTCCTCGGCGCGCATTTTTCTGCCCACGGCGGCGCGAACGGCCGATGGACCCCTCCTTGTTGCTGCGCATGGCACAACGGGCGTTGCCGACAATTGTGCACCCTCAAGGTACGAAACGGTGTCTGACTACCTCGTGCTCCCGGCCGTCGCTCACGGTTACGCGGTGATCGCGCCCGACTACGCAGGCCTCGGTACGCCTGGCACTCATGCCTATCTCGACAACGTGGAAACGGGCCGAGGCGTGCTCGACGCGGCGAGGGCGCTCGCGAAATTCACCGGCGCAACCTCAAGCACCCGCGTCTTTCTGTACGGCCACAGTCAGGGTGGTGGTGCCGCGCTGTCCGCACAAGTGCTGGCACCCACTTACGGCGCTGGGCTAAATGTAGCAGGCGTTGTTGCATTTGCTCCCGGGTGGTCGACCAAGGTTGACGTCAGTGGTCTCGCGAACACGACGCTCTCCACGTCGACATCCCTCGGCGCGCCCGCAGCATTCACCGCGCTCATCCTTTATAGCTATTTCGGCAACCGCGTCGGCGACAGCCACACCGGCGACGGCTTCGCAGCACCGGTGCGCGCAAACGTGGTCCAACTCGTTGAATCTCAGTGCATCACGCAGCTGCCGTTCTCGATTCCCGTTGTTGCGCCGACCTTCGGCTCCCTCATCGACGAGACTTTTCGCCAAACGACGCTCGACTGCGCAGGAGGCAAGTCCACATGCGCCGAGCCTGGCAAGAGCTACCTCGCCGTACAAAACGCCAACATACTCACAGCGAGCAACGCTGGCGCGCCAGTCCTCACCATCCAGGGTCTGCGTGATGTGGTGGTTCCTCCTGCGACCTTTCGCTGCGTGGCCGACAAGCTGAAGGCTGAAGGCGTCGACAGTACGGTCTGCACGGACGCGCAGGCGGAGCATCTCACTGTCGTCGGGCGCAACACCAAGACCATGCTCGACTGGGTCGACGCAAAGGTTGACGGAAAGGCCGCGCCGACTTGCTCCTCAGCAGTGCTTCCCGCTTGTCAGTGATAGGTAATTCGGAATGAGTGCTCCTGCTGTCGCCTTCGACCCTTGCTCACGAGTCGCCGCCGAACTGAATCTGCCGCTCGCTGGCGTTCAGGATGTGGTCAAGTTACTTGCCGATGGAGGCAGCGTCCCCTTCATCGCCCGCTATCGCAAGGAACAGACGGGTGGACTCGACGAGGTGCAAATTCGCGACATCGACGAGAAGCGTACCTATTACACCGAGGTCTACGAACGTCGCCAAGCGGTGCTCGCTGAGATCGAGAAGCAGGGCAAGCTCACCGCCGAGCTGAAGAAGCGCATCGATGGCTGCTGGGTCAAAGCCGAACTCGAAGACCTCTACTTGCCTTACAAGCCAAAGCGCCGAACGCGCGCAATGATCGCCCGAGAAAAAGGCCTCGAGCCACTCGCCTTGCGCATTCTCGAGCAACCCACGACCGGTGACGTGCAAGTCGACGCAAGTGCCTTCGTCGATATAGGCAAGGAAGTTGCCGATACCAAGGCGGCACTCGCGGGTGCGCGCGACATCGTTGCCGAAGTGCTTGCAGAGCGCGCCGAGGTGCGTTCGTTTGTTCGGCAGCGGTTCGCAGAAGAGGGTGAGGTCGTCAGTGCACGCGTGCCCGAGAAGACGCAGCAGCCGACAAAGTTCGAGTCCTATTACGACTTTCGCGGCAAGGCCTCCACGATTCCATCGCACCGCTTTTTGGCGATTCGACGAGGCGAGGCAGAGGGCGTGTTGCGCTCGTCGATCGAAGTTGACCGTGACGCGCTCGTCGTAGGAACCCAGCGGCTTGCGAGGGTCAACCCAGCGTCGCCGTTTGCGGGCGAGCTGCGCCTTGCGTCCAAGGACTCCGTCGAGCGCTTGCTCGTGCCAAGCATCGAGAATGACCTGCGAGTGGATCTCAAGCTCGCGGCCGATCGCGACGCGGTCGCCGTTTTTGCGGAGAACCTTCGCAAACTGATGCTTGCTGCGCCGCTCGGTAGGCGCACCGTGATCGGTATCGATCCCGGCCAACGAAGCGGGTGCAAGTGCGTTGTGGTTGATGATACGGGCAAGCTTTTGACACACACACTGATCAATTTGGTCACCGGCGACCACGCGCTCGCGCACGCAAAGCGAACGCTGATCGAACTGATCACCACGCACACGCCCTTTGCCATTGCCGTTGGCAACGGAACGCATGGCCGCGAGACCGCAGATTTTGCGCGCGCAATAGTCAACGAGATTGATAAGGCCGCTGGCACCATGGTCGTCTTGGTGAGCGAAGCGGGCGCATCCGTGTACTCCGCAAGTGATGTCGCCCGCGAGGAGTTTCCCGACCTCGATCTCACGATACGCGGTGCGATTTCCATTGCTCGTCGCTTACAGGACCCCCTCGCCGAGCTCGTAAAAATAGACCCCAAAGCGATCGGTGTTGGTCAGTACCAGCACGACGTGTTCCAAGCTCTCCTCAAGCGCAAGCTCGAAGAGGTGGTTGAGTCGTGTGTGAACGCAGTGGGCGTCGAGCTGAACACCGCCAGCGCACCGCTCCTCGCGCACGTCGCCGGGCTCACGCAAACGATCGCCAAGCGAATCGTCCAGTATCGGAACGATCGCGGCGCATTCAAAACGCGCCAAGAGTTGCTCGGTGTCAGCGGCTTCGGCCCAAAGGCATTCGAGCAGTGCGCAGGCTTCGTTCGCATTCGCGACAGCGTGCATCCACTCGATGCGAGTGCCGTTCACCCCGAGCGATATGCTCTCGTTGAAAAGGTCGCTCAAGACCTCGGCGTAGGCGTCAAGGACCTGATCGGGAACGCCGAGTGGATCGCGCGCGTGAAGTGGCCTCAGTACGTTTCATCGGACGTTGGACTCCCGACGCTTGAGGATATTAAGCGCGAGCTTCTGAAGCCAGGGCGCGATCCGCGCGATGTCTTCGAACCACCCGCGTTTCGCGACGACGTGCGAACGCTCGAGGACCTCAAGGTGGGCATGATTCTCGAGGGCGTCGTGACAAATGTAACTGCATTCGGAGCATTTGTGGACGTGGGGGTCCACCAAGACGGGCTGGTGCACCTTTCGCAGCTCTCCGATCGCTTCGTGAAGGACCCTCACGAAGTTGCGAAGGTTGGCGAGAAAATGCGTGTTCGCGTCCTTGAGATCGACCTCGCCCGCAAGCGCATTTCGCTCTCCGCGAAGTCAGAAGCACCGCGTGCGCAGGTGTCGCGTTCCAACAAGCCGGCGCCCAGGGCACCCGAAGGCCCGAGTTTTTCAAACACGCCGTTCGCAGGTCTGCTCCGGAAGTGAATATGTAACATGGTCTGATGTGAATTCTTCGGTCGCACCAAAGCGCGACGTTCAAACGCGAGACGCGTTATGCTCTGGCCAATGTTTCGTTGGCGCCTGGCATCGATTGCGTTGCCGCTCATTCTCCTCGCATGCGGCCCTGCGCCGGCACCCGTAACACCGCCACGGGCCGGTGCGACGTCCGGCTCCGGCGATTGTGGCCAATACCTCGCCCCCGCACTTTTGTCCGACGCGTCTGATGTGTCTGCTGTGACGGGGCGACGTGCTCGATTCGACGCGTTCGTGCGCTGTCAGGTCGTCGAGGCCTCAACGTCGGTCGCTCAGCACAAAGTTGATCGCGCGACGTTGCAATTGCAGGGCGTCGCCGCGACAGCACGAGCGGGTGAGTTCGAGTGGCCCGTGGTCCCTGAGGGGGAGCCGGCGTATGTTTCGGTCGCCTCCGCACTTGCGCAACGCGGCGACACTGGCCGCGCCGAGGCGCTCTACCACGTGCTCGCGCGCCTCCCCAAACACAGCGCCAAGGCGCGTGAACATCTCGATGCAATCGGCAAGTGGGCCGAGCACGTTGAAGGCGCGAGCGGCGAGCTGATCGACCGCGCACAAGGGCTCGCGCGCGTCGCGTGGCGTCGCCGTATGTTCGACCCGTCGGTCGCAGCTTCCGAGGCTGCGAAGACCGCCGTACGAGCGACGCTCCGTGAGGCTCTGGTGCATCGCGATCGGTTTCGCGAGACGCGCGTCCTGCCTTCGAAAGAACTGGGAATCGCGACACAGCAAGCGCTCACGTTTGCTCCGTTGTGGCTCCTCGCGCTGCACACGGTTGATGGCGCGCCGTTCGATGTGCTCGAAGATCTGCAGAAAATTGAAGGCCGCGACCTATTGGTAACAAGTCTTGCGACAATTGCAGAGGCGACGCGTCCGGGCGCTGCTTCCGCTGAGGCGTGGCTTGCGCTTTACCGCGCATTCGGACGGCTCGCATCGCCCGATTCCGAAGACGCAGACTCGGTCGCGCCCGAAGATCGGGACCTCTACGCGTTTGCACGATTCCGCGCAATTCAGGAAGCCTATCGCCTCGCTCCGACGCAGCCGCAGATTGCACTTTCGCTCGCGCGCGACGCACAAGAGTTCGGGCTGGCGGATGCGACCCCGTTCATCTTGCGCGATGCGATCGTTGCCGATTCACCGGCTCAAGCGGTCTCGTTTGCGGCGAGCCTCAACATGAGAGCGCTCGCAGGCGAGGCCGAGCACAGTCACGCTCGGGCGCGGCGAATGTTTGAGGCCCTCAAGCCGTTGCTCAACATCGTTGACAAACGCGGAGCGCAGTCGCGCATCGAACCAAGCGCATCGACTATGCGAACGTGGATGGCCGACATTGAACTGCGCGACGGTTACATCGACGCTGCCCGAACGCTCCTTCAGGCAGCGATCGCGTCTACCCCCGATCCGCGCGCGCTGCTCACGCTCGCACGTATCGAGTGGCGAGACGGAAAGCGAGCTGCGGCCATCGGTCATTTCAAGCAGGCGGCAAGCACGCCCGCATTTGTAGCGGACAAGGTATCGAAAGCCGAAGCGCTCTTTTATGCCGCCGAAGTTTCTGGGGACGACGGCGACAGTGCAGGCGCGAAAGTGCTCTACGCCGATTCGCTGCGCATCGTGCTTGCCGCGCGGCGTGCGGGTGATGCGCAGGTGTTGCCACGCGCAGAGCGCCTCCTCGCAAAGTTACTTGCGCGTTTCGGTGACCAGAAGGGGGCCGCGCGGGCTCACCGACGAGCATTCGAAGCGGCTGGGCGCACGCGTACAGAGGTCGAAGCAACGTCGGCTGACGTTGTGGGGGCCGCGCTGCTGCGTGGCGATGTCGAGGCGGCCCGCGAGGGCCTGAATCGGGCGTTGTCTGCTGACGTCGAGCCAGCGGAGGCAGTCTACTACGCACTCTGGGTTCGACTGATCGAACGTCAACAAAGTTTACCAGCAAGCCCCGCTGTTGACCGCGTGCTGAAGGGAGCGGCGGACGAGCCTGGCTGGGCGTCGCAAATCGCCCGCCTCGGCCTCGGAAAAACAACGAGCGCAGCCTTGGTCGCCGCTGCGAAGACTCCTGTCGAGCGCGCTGAAGCGCTCTTCTACCGAGGTGTCGACGCGCAGATCGCCGGCGATTCGTCGGGCGCGCGCGCGTTGTTTGAGCAGGTTGTGCACGGTGAAGGCATCAACCTGAACGAGTGGCTCCTTGCGCGCGAGTGGCTCTTGTCCGATCGTGCTATTGGCCGGGGTGGTCTTCCTAGCGACGTTACGTTGCCGTGACGTTCAGCACGCGTACGATTGACTGGGGAGCCCTCGCTCCGCTCCGCCTGCGCGCGCAAGAACTCGCTCACGGTTTATACGCGGGCACCCATCGAAGTGCGCGACGTGGTGCTGGCGTCGAGTTTGGCGGGTTCCGTGAATATACGGTCGGTGACGACTTGCGCTGGCTCGATCGTCGCTCACTCCTTCTCTACGACCGCACCATCGTCCGGCAATTTGAAACAGAAACTGATCGCAATGTGTTTCTTTTAGTCGATGCCACCGCGTCGATGCGTTATTGCGGCAGTCGAGCTCTCGCGTCGAAGTACGCGTACGCGAGTGCGCTCGCCGCGGGAGTCTCAAAAGTTGCGCTAGGCGCTGGCGATCCGGTTGCGCTTTCGCTTCTCGGGCCGCCTCCGAACCGCTCTCACCTTCTTCCGCGATCGGGCCGACTCCAGTTCGAACGAATTGTAACCATGCTCGAGTCATTTGAGCCCAGCGCGGATGCTGTGAGCGAAATGCAGCTCTTTACGCGCGAAATCGAACACGTTGCACGCACCGCAAAGCGCGGCGCCGTGAGCCTCTTGTTTGGCGATTTTTTCGACATCACCGACGACCAGCTTCGGGTGATGGCGGGGCTCACAGGTTCGCGGCGCAGCCTCATCGGCGTGCGCATTCTCGATCCCGACGAGGTCGACTTTCCATTCACCGAAGCAGCACGTTTCGTCGCGCTCGAAGGCGATCATCACATTGAGGCGCAAGGTGAGTCCGTCCGCGATTCCTACCTTCAGGGGCTGGCAGCGAGTGAGCTTCGTTTGAAGCGCACGTTTGAGCAGTGCGGGGGACGCTACGTGCGTGTCCTCTCGAACGAGCCGCCCGCGAGCGCGTTGTTACGCATCGTCCGCTCGTAAAAGATCAGGCTTGACTGGCGCCCCGTCGGGTCGATGATGTCGCGCATGCCGAGTGGCTCACCTGCACCGCGCGCAGTTCTGCTTCTCTTCGCTGCGAGCGTGTCCTTGGGCTTGGGTTGCGCAACGAGGGATCCCGCCGGCGTCGAGGCGCGCGTCGACACAGAAGTGCCAGAGGTCGCGCCAAGTGAGACGCAGGAGGGCGGCACTGCCGAGGCACTACCGCCGATCGACATGACGGGACCGATTGGCGGCACTCGTCCCGCTGAAGTCAAGTTGCCTGACAATTACGAGGCCGTTGAGCCTGACGCAGCCAAGAGACACCCGTTGATCGTCCTTCTTCACGGGTACGGAGCGACTGGCGTTCTCCAGGACCTGTACTTGAACCTCTCCCGCGAGGCGAACCCGCGCGGGTATGTGGTCGCGTTGCCAGACGGTACGCTCAACGCGAGCGGGCAGCGCTTCTGGAATGCGAGTGACGCATGCTGTGACCTTGCCGGAGGGGCGCCCGATGACGTGGCGTATGTACGCGACCTCGTTCGTCAGATTGTGGCGCGCTACTCTGTCGATCCAGGACGCGTTTACCTCGTCGGTCACTCCAACGGAGCGTTCCTCACGCTTCGTCTCGCATGCGAACAGACGAAGCACTTTGCGGCGGTGGTCTCCCTTGCGGGTGCGACCTGGGCGGACGCAGCGCGCTGCAAGCCCGAGTTGCCCATCGGCGTTCTGACGATCCATGGGTCAGCGGATCCGGTCATTGCGTACGAGGGCGGCACGATTGGGCATCCCTCGGCGTTCGCCGCCGTGCCATACCCCAGCGCCAAGTCGACGATCGCGATGTTTGGAGACCGCAACGGCTGCGCGCGCGAACCCGTCAAGGGCGACCCGCGCGACCTTGGTCTCACTTCACTCGGTCGAGAGACGACGCCTTGGCAGTACGAGCGCTGCAAGGCCGGCGGCGACACCGAGCACTGGCCCCTTGAAGGCGCTGGGCATGTACCCACCTTCGGCGCTGCGTTCGTGCCAGCGATGCTTGCGTTCTTGGAAAGGCATGCGAGGCGATGACTTTCGCGACCTGGCTCGCCCTGTCTATCACCGCCCTCGGCGTGCTCCCTCTCGTAGCCCACCGGCTTCGACGCCGTCATGCGCGCGAGGTGCACTTCGCAGCCACCAGCCTGATCGCACGCTCCCCCATCGATACTCGCCAGCGAGCAAAAGTCGACGACCGTCTCCTGCTCGCATTGCGCCTGCTCATCGTTGCGCTCGTTGCGATTCTTGGCGCGTCTCCTTTCGTCTCATGCTCGCGCCTCACAGTCTCGCGTACGGCCGGAGCGTCGGTCGCTGTCGTCCTAATTGTTGACGATTCGATGAGCATGCGTGCCCGCGTCAATGGTGAAACGCGCTTCGAAAAGGCAAAGGCCGGAGCGCGCGAGATTCTCGGCGCGATGCGTGAAGGTGACGCGGTCAGTGTGATCGCAGTAGGTGCCCCCCCGCGCATGCTCGTGAGTACGACGGGCTCGCTCGCATCCGCCATGAGTGCGATCGACGGCATGTCTGCGTCCGACCGACCGACCGATCTCGAGGGTGCCTTCTCTCTTGCCCGCGCGGCGCTTGCTCAGCTTCCTCATGGTGATAAGAAAGTGATCGTCCTCAGTGATCTTTCAGATGGTCACGACGGAGCGCCGCTCCCCACTATCGAGGGCGTGGCCGTGATTGTTCCGATGCCCGAACTCGTCCGCACAGTTGACGATTGCGCCGTGCTCTCCGCCCATCGCCGCGGCACACAGGCCGTCGTTGAAGTCGCCTGCAACAAGCCCAGTCTTGGCGCAAAGCTCGTCGTCTCTCTTGTCGCTGCAAACGGTTCCAAACTCGCAGAGAGCACGCCTCCGCCCTTTCAAGAGCACACGGTCGTGACGCTTGACCTTCCCGCGGGCGAGAACGTCAAGGTTCGGATCGACTCCAACGACGCGGTCCCAGAAGACAACGAGCTGCCGCTGGTGGCAGCGGGTGTGCCAAAGCCGATTGCGCTTGTGGTCGATCCTGCAACCGCAAGCGTCGAGACGGGCGGTGCGACCGTGGTCGAGCAGGCACTGCGCGCGCTGCATCCTGGCGAACCCATCAAACCCCTCGCAACGCTGCCTGACGACGAGCGCGATCTCGAAGGCCAGAGCGGCCTCGTGATCGATGATCCCCAAGGTTTTACGCCAGAACAACGGCGTGCTGTGAAAGCGATGCTCGACCGAGGTAGCGCGCTCTTGCTCTTGCTCGGACCGCGCGCAGGGGCAGCGCCTATCGGTGCAACGTTCGAGCCGATTCTTCAGCAGCAGCCGCGATGGATGTTGTCATCCGTAAAGGGAATTGACGAACCATCCGCCGATGGCTTGCTCGGCGAGGCCGCTTCTGGGCTCGTCGATCTCAACGCCAAGAATCGTGCCGTCATTGGTTACGAAGACGCAAAATCAATGACCGTGCTTCTCCGGTGGAACGACAAAGAGCCGTTCCTGCTCAAGCGCACCATCGGTCGCGGCGAGGCATGGGTGCTGACCTTGCCCGCGGCTGTCGATGCGAGCGACCTTGCGCTCTCCACCGGTTTCTTGGGCGTGCTTGCTGCGTGGTCTGAGGCGGCGCACCAGTCCTCAGGCGCGACGTCGCTCGAGATGGGTCAGAGTTGGTCCTATGCCAATGTGCGAAGCGTTGAATCGCCGAGTGGCAAAGTCGACATTAAGCGCGAAGCTGGTGCCTATCGCGTGACGCCTTCGGTGATCGGTGTCCACACATTGACGATCGACGGAAAGGCAGAAACGCGGCTCGCTACCGTTTCGCGTGCCGAGCTCGACATGCGTCCGCGCGCGCTCCCCGCAACCAAAGAGGGAAGCGCCTCAAGCGCAAGGCAGGTTCGCGTCGACGCAAGCCCCTATATTGCGCTGCTACTGCTCCTTGGCCTTCTGGTCGAAAATGTTGCGCTCTTGTTACGAAGGAGGGCCGATGCAACCGTTCAGCCGACGTGAAGGGAACAAGCTGTGGTTGCCCGCCCTTGCGACCGCGCACTCCCATGCCTTTCAGCGTGGCCTTCGTGGCAAGGCACAGCGAAAAGGTAACCCGAACGAGAACTTTTGGACCTGGCGCGGCGCGATGTTCAATCTTGCCGATTCGCTCACGCCCGAGTCGATCGACACGCTCAGCCGCCAAGCCTTTCGCGAACTGAGGCTCGCCGGCGTTCGCACCGTCGGTGAGTTTCACTACGTCCACCATCAGTCAGGTGGCCACCCCTACGACGATCGCACGCTGCTTGCCGACATCGTGATTCGAGCCGCGCTCGACGAGGGCTTGCGTATCACGCTCCTTCGAACGGCCTACAACCGAGGCGGCTTCGAACGCGAAATAGAACGAGCCCAGTTGCGTTTTAGCGACACGAACGTCGACGATGTGATGCGCGATACCGAGACTCTGATCTCCCGGTATGCGCGCGACCCTCGTGTCCGCATCGGTCTTGCGCCTCATTCCGTGCGCGCGGTCCCGCCCGAATGGCTTGCGCCACTTGGTCAAGTTGCTGAACGACACAATTTGCCGCTTCACATGCACGTGTCCGAACAAGTTCGCGAAGTTGACGAGTGCATCGCCGAAACAGGTCGTCGTCCGCTCGAGTTCATTAGAGACAGCGGACTTCTATCCGCGCGTTTCTGCGCGGTGCACGCAACGCAATTGTCACACGACGAGGTGCGTATGCTGGGCGAGGCGCATGCCTTCGCGTGCCTGTGCCCGACCACCGAGCGCGATCTCGGCGACGGCATTGCAGGCATCACCGCTTTGCGCGAGGCCGGCGTCAGGCTGTGCACCGGCATCGACAGCCACATCGTGACCGACCCCATCGAAGAGCTGCGCTCACTCGAAACCCACGAGCGTCTCCGCACGCGCACCCGCATCACGTTCGACCCTCAAGGGCGCACGCCGGCTGAAGCTCTGTGGCTCGATGGATCGCTCAACGGCGCGCTCGCATGCGGATTCAGTGACACAGGTGGCGAGATCGCGATCGACGCCGAACACGAGTCGTTGCGATTCGTACGAGACGATCAGTTGCTCGACGCGGTTGTTTTCAGCGGAAGCACCCACGCGCTTGTTCTGAACGAAAGCGCGCGGCGCTAGACTGATCTGATTCCCATCACCTCTGCGGTTCGCGTCGCGATGTACAGCATTTCGACCTTCGTGCGCGCCCACGGTGTGCGTCGAAGAAAGGTGAGGCTCGATTGCACGCTCGGATTGATCGCGAAGCAATTGACAGGAATGAGTCGTGCGAGATCTTCAAACCCGTACGTTGCAACGAGGAGTTCGACGATCTCCTTCAGCGAGACGCCATGCAACTCTCGTATCAAGTGCCCAGATGCGTCGCACGCGTCGGGGTAGCGGTAGAGGATTTCGTCAACGTTCACGGAAGCGAAGGTCCTACCTCAAATCATGCGCCGCAGTCAGCGCCCGTACTGCAAGTGATCCACTTCGACGCCGCCGGCGGAGCTCTTCACCACGACGCGCTTCACTCCGGCTGCGTGCACAACGCCGAAAAAGCGATCTTCAGCGACGCCCCCGGTGTTGTTGTCGTCACCGACAGCAACGGCCTTTTTCGTGCCGATGAGGACGTCCTTTGCGTCGTACGCTTCGAAGATTGCATCGCATCCCGTGGAACCATCGGTCCATACCGCACCAACATGGGTGGGGAGCTTGCCAAGTACGGTCGCGTCGAATGTGAAGGAAATTGTGCCGCCACCAAATGCGGCGTTGCAAGTTCCGCCGTCCTTTGCGCACTTGCCGTCGACCACACCATCGTCGCCGTCGATCGAGTCAACGAGCGCGCTGCCAAACGAGGTGCTCACCGTTGACGAATCCGATGTAGCCCCTGGTGTGTTGAGCACGCTGTCTTCCCAATCTTCGAGATGAAAATAGGAAGGAAAACTTACTTCTCGAAATGGGCTGTCGGACTTTTGTAAATACGGCACCGGTTCGAGCAGCCCATCGGCAAGCACTTTCGGCGCCACCGCATCAGAGCCGGCATCGACCATCGCGCCGCTATCTGAGGTGGTGCTGGCTGCGTCTGGCAGAGAGGCCGTCGTCGATTCGCCCAAGCAGGCTACGGCGAATGCCGAGAACGAAGCGACGATGGCGAGAGAGAAGGCGGCGCGGTTTGAGCTCATGCATGGATCATGAGCTCGATGAGGCCGCACGACAATGACTCCGAATGGGTGACGAGATGCGTTGCCGGGCCCCTACAAGACCGCCTTCTCGTTCTCGACAGAAGCCAAGTGCCCTCCGCTAGACAAAATCCACCAATTCTGAGTACGTCCGCAGCGCCGCATCTGCCGTCATCAAGCGCATGGGTTCGGCCATAGCTTGGGCAAGCAAGAGGCGGTCGAATGGATCCCGATGGTGATGCGGCATCGTGGAGACGAGCGCGCCATGCCGAGACAAGACAGGCAGCTCGACGAACCCACTCGCCGCAATGCCCGCGATCACATCGTCGCAGTTCACGCTTAGCTTGCCGATCCCGATCTTGATGGCGACTTCCCAGATCGATGCCGCGCTGACAAAGACGCTGTCGGTAGCCTGAATTCTTGCCTTCGCCTTTTTTGACAGCTTTCGTGAGTCGGCCAGAAACCACAAATAGATCTGCGTATCGATGAGCAGATTCACTTGCGCCCCTCAAAGGCGTCGAGCAAGTCCGCCGGGAGAGGCTCGTCGAAGTCATCGGCAATCTTGATTCGCCCCTTCAAGAAGCCGGGCTTTCGAACTGGCTTCGGCGATTCGAGCCGCACGAGCCGCACAAGCGGCTTGCCCGCCTTGGCGATGATGACCTCGGAGGTGCCTTGATTGACCTCTTCGATGAGGCGAGACAGGTGGGTCTTCGCTTCGTGAATGTTGACGGTTTGGAGGCTTAGGCGCTTCATGACTAAACTAAGTCTAGTCTGAATGCGCAGCGACCGCAACGTGAGATGGAAAGAACTCGTGCGACGAGCGCCGCCGATGGTGCGGCTAGCCCGCGCGACCCTGGTCGGCTTGAGGTGCATCCGGCTGACGGCTCCAAGCCCATTCACATTTCGCCCATGCTCACGGGTCTCCAAGGTCTTGCAGCAGCGGCCCTTGCCGGGATTTCGAAGAAGGCACTTGCGCATGACTCTTCGGTGCGTGGTGTCTTGCTGATGATGAGGCATGGCCGGGCAGCGAGGCTCGTACTCGACCCTGGCCCCGACGCTGCGACGGTTGCAGAGCTCGAGGCGTTGTCGACTCGCGATGCGTCATAGACGTCGCGTGCCGATAGAGGATCCATGCCCCGGCTTCAGCGCGCCGCCGGCCCGACGCAACACGGCCGTGTTACCAATACCGCGTGAGCATCCCGTTTCGCTTGGCGTCGCACTTTGAGCCGCGAGGCGATCAGCCGCGAGCCATCAAGGAGCTCACGAGCGGCATCACCCAAGGCGACAAGGACCAGGTCCTGCTCGGCATCACAGGTTCTGGCAAAACTTTCACGATCGCCAACGTGATCGTCAACACCCAGAAGCCCACACTAATTCTCGCGCCCAACAAGACGCTCGCCGCCCAGCTCTACGGCGAGATGAAGGAGCTTTTTCCCGACAACGGCGTCGAGTACTTCGTCAGCTACTACGACTACTACCAGCCGGAGGCCTATGTGCCTTCGAGTGATACATTTATCGATAAGGACGCGATCGTCAACGATGCGATCGATCGCATGCGCCACGCGGCCACGCGCGCGCTTCTCTCACGCCGCGACGTGATTATTGTGGCCTCCGTCAGTTGCATTTACGGCATCGGCAGCGCGGAGAGCTACCACGGGCTCATCATCAACCTTGAGGTGGGCAAAGAGTTTCGTCGCGACGAGCTCTTGCGTCGGCTCGTCGACATCCAATACGAGCGCAATGACATCGATTTTCACCGTGGCACCTTTCGCGTTCGCGGTGACGTCGTTGAAGTTTTCCCCGCCTACGAGCAAGAGACCGCTGTGCGCATCGAGTTCTTCGGCGATGAAGTCGAGAGCATCAAAGAGGTCGACCCCCTTCGCGGTCGCACCAAGCAAAGCCTCGACCGCTACGGCATCTACCCAGGGTCGCATTATGTAACTCCGCAAGAACAAATGCACCGCGCCATCGCGTCGATTCGAGAAGAGCTACAAGAGCGCCTTGTCGTGCTCGACAAAGAGGTCAAGTTCGTTGAGAAACAACGGCTCGAACAGCGCACGCTCTACGACCTCGAGATGATGGAACAAATGGGGTTCTGCCAGGGTATCGAGAACTACTCGCGCCATCTCTCGGGTCGTAAAGCAGGTGAACCACCTCCGACGCTGGTCGACTATTTCCCGCGCGACTTTTTGGTCGTCCTCGACGAGTCGCACCAAACCGTTCCGCAAGTGGGTGCAATGTACAAGGGCGATCGCGCCCGCAAAGAAACGCTCGTCAACTACGGCTTTCGATTGCCAAGCGCGCTCGACAACCGCCCGCTCAAGTTCGAAGAGTGGGAAGCCGCAGTGGGCCAGTGCATCTACGTTTCTGCCACGCCTGGCGACTACGAGATCAACAAGGCAAAAGGCGTCGTGGTCGAGCAGGTCATTCGCCCAACGGGCTTGATGGACCCCGTCGTCGAAGTGCGGCCTGTTTCAGGTCAAGTCGACGATCTCCTGCGCGAGATCCGCGACCGCACCGCCAAGGGCGAGCGCGTTCTCTGCACGACGCTCACCAAGCGTATGTCCGAAGATCTCACCGAGTACTACCGCGAGCTCGGCATCAAGATTCAGTACCTCCACTCCGACGTCGACACCCTCGAGCGCATCGAAATTCTGCGCGACCTCCGCCTCGGTGTGTACGACGTGCTCGTCGGCATCAACCTTTTGCGCGAAGGCCTCGACCTTCCTGAGGTTTCCCTCGTCGCCATTTTCGACGCCGACAAAGAAGGCTTTCTGCGCAGCGTTCGTTCGCTCATTCAAACGATTGGTCGCGCCTCTCGCAACGTGAGTGGGCGCGTCATCATGTATGCCGATCGCATCACGCCCGCGATGGATCGCGCGATGAGCGAAACCGCGCGAAGACGCGAACTTCAGGGCCTCTACAACGAAGAGCACGGCATCACGCCGACAACCATCGTGCGCGCCATCATGAACGTGAACCCAGCGTCCGGCACGTTCGACTACTTCAACATTCCGCTCGGCGACCGTGCGCCAACGGCTTCGTCTGAACGATCGGAAGAAGCCATCGGCGAGAAAATCGCGGATATTCGATTACAAATGTTCCAAGCCGCCGAACGCCTCGAATTCGAGAAGGCCGCGCGCCTGCGCGACGAGCTGAAGGTGCTGACCAAGGGCCTTGAAGAGCAAGCCGATAGTCTCGGCTATAATCCCTACAGCCCAGCGCCGCCGAAGCGTCGCACAGGCGCGAAGAAGGGCAGACGATGAGCGCGCCCGTGACTGCACTTGTTTCGTCCGCGTTCTTGACGAGCGCTCTCGTCACCGGCGTGGGTACCGCGGTCATGCTGATCGGCGAGGTGAGAAAGTCGTTTCTGCTTCGTGCCCTAGGCAAGGTCGTTGCGGTTGCTGGTTTCTTGAGCGCGGCGCTCACCAATGGCTTTCCCGAGCATCATGTCGGCGTCGTTACACTGGTCGCCCTCATCCTCTGCGCCCTGGGCGATTTGCTCCTCCTCCCCAACGGGGCCAAGCGGGCCTTCTTGCTCGGCCTCTTCGCGTTCTTGCTCGGCCATGTCGGGTTTCTCCTCGCATTTGTAACTGCGGGTGTTGCATGGTGGGCGTGCGCGCTTGCGCTCCTCGCCCTGGTCCCTGTGACGGTCTTCGTGCTTCGCTGGCTCCTTCCTCACGTCAAAGCGCCCATGAAGGTTCCGGTGCTGCTCTACGTGACCGCGATTTCATTGATGGTCGCGAGCGCCGTCGGTTCGGTAGCGGGCGGCGGGCCGGTGCTCGGCCTCATCGCAGCGGTGGCGTTCTTCTTGTCCGACCTTGCAGTCGCGCGCGAACGATTCGTAACTGACAGTGTGGTCAATAAGCTCTGGGGCCTACCGCTCTACTTCGGGGCGCAGCTCATGTTCGCGGCGTGGATGCTTCGGTGAGGGTTCGACGCGCCTTGTGCGTGACGTGCCTACATTGCGCGGGCACCGCGAAAGTGAAACACTTTCTCGATGGGGATGAGCGCGAGCCGTTGGCTTGTTGTGGGTGCGGTGTCATTG
>CAMBEV010000018.1 GCA_945865595.1 Nannocystis exedens
TGCGGTTCAAAAAACAGAGGGCTGGAACGTCGGCGTTATCGGTAAGTTGCCGCTGTTTCCAGCAGCGACCGAAATCGATATTAACAACGGCAGCGAGTGGAAGAGCGCGCTCGATTCACTCGACGTATCGCTCAAACCCGGCACCGCGAGTTACGAACCCTATTATGTGCCCACACTCTTTCAAGTGCTCGCGTCCCCGAGCGCGGGAGACCTGAAGAGCGCGGTAAGGCCCATTCTTACGGCTGAGATGGACGCAGCTTACGCGCGTGGACGGGCGCTCGCGTCGCTCTTCGATGACAAGGCGACGAACACTGCGTTGGTCGTTGATCTACCGGGCCCCGAAGCGATCGCATTCGCCGCAGGTGCCGCCGAGCGTTTCGATCCCGTCTTCGTGTTCGACAACTGGCCTCACCCGCTCGGTGTCGTGCCCGCGCACCTCACCCTTGCCGCTGCGCTCTACTTTCATGCCGCCTTCGTTGCTGCAAAGAAGAGCACGAAGACGCGAGCGCCTGCGTTCGTGCTCGATCGCAATCGTCTTGCGCCCTACAGCGATGAAACGGCGCAGTTCGACAATCGGTACATGGCGAAGCTTCCGCCGGCGGATCGCCTCTCATCGTTTGCGAAGAACGTCCTCTATGTAACGCCTACCGACACGACGGTGAGCCACGCGCAAGAGCTCGACGACATCAACGATGACCTCGTGGCGTTCGCGAAGAAGGGACTCGACGTGCGTGCGGTCGCGATGACCAGCTTCCTCACGCCGGCCGGTGCGGTACCGACCGCAAACCTCTTTGGCGACGCGGGCGTCCCCAGCCAGGCCGATGCGGTGGACGCTGGCAAGCCCGATAGCGGCGCAAAAGACGCCGGTCTCGATGGGCAGGCGAGTGATGCAGGCGTCGGCACCGCACCGATGACGATGAACGCCGGAATGGCGAACGCCGACGCAGGGTACTCGGGCAGCACCTATGTCCCTCGCTCGCCGCGTCAATCGACGACGATCTACTATTATGGTGGGTACCCTTACACGCACTTCTACTTTTGGCGCACGTACTCGTGGTACTCGCCGCCGGCAGCGCGGTATGCGAGTCCTCCAAGACTCACAGGCGTTGCGACGGCCTACCGACCGATCAGCAGGCCGACCATGTTCTCGAGCAGTGTGATCGGCGGCGCCTCGTCGGGCATAGGCAGGGCTAAGCCAACCGGCTTCGGTCGCGTCTCGGTGATGCAAGGACACGGGGGAGGGCCCGTAACCGCGACACGTTTTGGTGGCGGCGGGCGCTCGTCCCCCGGCGTACGCAGCGGGTCGTGGGGTCGCTCAGGAGGATCGGGAGGCTCTTCGTAACCATGGACTATACATTTCTAGCGATTCAGGTCGTCATTCGTACCTACCCAGGTGACAATTTCCGTGCGCGGCTTCACGAGGTGCTTGCGAGCTCACCTGCCGAGCAGTCGATTGCCGACAAGCGAATCTTCTACAAGCGCTACACAGGCCTGTTGCTCGAGCAGATGCCACATTTCGAAATGGGCTTCTGGGACTACATCCCGCGTCCGCAAGAAGCCGAGCAAGAATTCGACAAGTGGTGCAGCGAGATCGAGGGCAGCATGGCCACCGAGCGCGAGGAGACCGGCGAGACGCACGACGAAGTCACCCGACTCGAATCGCGCAAAGACTACATCGTAACCACGATGGTGTTCTTATTGCAGCGCGGCGGGAACGCCGACATCACCGTCGCTGAACGTGCCGACATCCCGGAGCACCAGTGCAACCTGCGCTCAACCTACGCGCACCTGTTGGAGACAATTCCGATGATGAGCTTTGCCAGCGTCCGCGCTGACGCGGTCTACCTCGTTCCCGGAAATGACGACGACGGTTTCTCGCTCGACGATTTGCACGGCGGCGGCTGGGAGTACCTCACACCGCTTAGTTGAGTCGTTACCCGCGTTGCGCGTGGATGTGTCGGACGTTCACCACCAGAGAACCGCGTGAGTCGTTTGAGCCTCACGATTTCTTCCGCTTGGCGGGCACGTATAAATCTGGATGCGCCGGGACCTGCTTGTCCCATGCGTGTTCGCGCATGCGCCCGTGTCGCCATTCGACCACACGCCGCTGCTCGTACCACGGCATGTGGTGACGCCGCGCCAAGAAGAAGACGATGGTCGCACCCAACAATGACAGCATGGCGAAAAAAGTCAGCGCGATTGATGCTGCAGGCTCGCTACCTATCAGGTGCATCCAAGGAGCAGACGGCACCACGCGAAAGGGCACTTCTGTAATTACGCGCCTTTGGGCAAGGTCGAAGAGGGAGCTCGAGACGTCGTCGCTGACCTCAGTTCCGTCAGCGAGCTTTGCCTCGATGACATAGCGGGTCTTCTTCCTCGCGTACATGTGCGTCCCCGTCACCGTCGCGGTCTCTTCGCGCCCAAACGCCCATTGAGCGTAATACGAGCCAAAGAAGCCGAGGTGCACGACGCCAAAGAGGATGGCAAAGGCGATCACGGACACGCGGTAGAACCCACGCCACCGCGCGAACTTGCTCGTCAAGTTGCCTGACGAAATATCGAGCGGCTCGAGCGGGCTGCGCCGGAGCACAAGAGGCGCTTCGCCCCCGCCGCGATACGCACTCCGTCCCCCGTCGGCTCGACCCTCGCGCCGCAGGACCCCCCTCACCCATATCGCTTCGCCCGCGGAAACCTCGGACACCCGTCGACGCTTCGGCGACTTGAATGCCTCGGTGACAAGGTCGTCAACTACATTTACTTTTTCATCCGGAACCACCAAAATGCGCGTTTCGTCGGCAAGTCTCAAGTGGAATGGCCGAACGTGGACCTGGCGGGTCGTTTCTTTCCAGGTGTGGGTCCATTGGTTCTTGTTCTGGGTTTCAGTGCCGTGCTGCTCGATCGCAAAGCGAATTGCGGGACGGCCATCCTCCGTCTCGACATGGCCGCGAAGGAGCACGCTTCCCGCGCCCGCCTGGGGGGGCGCTGCCTCAATCGCCACCGCACGCAGCCACCGGTTGCGGAACACCAGGTAGCGAACGATCGCGAAACCGAAAAGGAGCACACACCAGCCGCCGGCGATCGCCACCCACACGACCGACGTCGCAGCGGAAAACGCCCAGGCCGGAACGAAGTCAACCTCGGCCGAAGGCATCAGCGTGACTCGTACACCCGCATCGCGGGCAGCTCTAAGGCCGTCAAGAAACCTCCCTTTCCTGCTCCTGTATCAAGGCCAACGCAGCACGGGCCCGCCCAGATGTCTGACGGATCTTCGGGCGTGTAACTCGAAAGCTCCGATGGCAAGTACTCGGTCGCCGTGTGACCGAAGACCACGAGTTTGCCTCGGTAGTGGCGAAAGAAATCTTCGTCGCGACACCAGAGCAGCGCAAGCTTCGAAGTGGCGTCCGCGGGATGGAGGAACCCCTTCTTCCCTCGCGGCAGCCCAGCGTGCACGTAGATCGCGTGAGAGTCTTCGTAATAGAAAGGCAGCGCCGTGAGCCAGGCGACAACGTCCTTCGGGAAGAACGACCCTTTTAAAAGCGCTTTCTCCTCTTCGGCGGTTGGACGTTCGTCTTCACCCGGCATTGGCTTGCCCGTAAACGATCGCAGCGCGGCAAGGCAACCGTTACCCGGCGGCGTCACGAACTCAGCCCACCCACCTTTGATGACGCGGAGCCACGCGTCCTCATGATTGCCGCGCAGCGCGACCACTTTGGCGGGGCCCTTGTCGGTAAGCTCTCGGATGAACGCGACAACTTCAGCTGAGAACGGACCCCGGTCGATGTAGTCGCCCACGAACACGTACGAGTCGCTCTCGTTTGCTGAAGGCAAGCGATCAAACAGCGTTTGAAGCGCGTAGAGGTCGCCGTGAATGTCACCGATCGCGAACGTACGCCCAGCCATGGTAACCCCCTTCCTTACGCGGGCCCCGACTCGAGCGAGGTCACGATCTCAAGTGCGTTCTGCACATGGCGCGTCACCATCAGCTGTGACGAATACGCGTAGCGAATGAGGCCTTCGCGATCGATCACGAATGTTACACGTCCGCGAATGAATCCGAGCGTCAGCTTCACGCCGTATTCTTCTGCCACTCGGCTGCCAGGGTCGCTGAGCAGCTTCATCGGAAGCTTGTGCTTACCGGCAAACTTCTGGTGTGATTCGATCGAGTCGGCACTGATGCCGAGCACTTCTGCTCCGGCCGCCATGAAGCGCCCATGGTTGTCTCGGAAGTCACACGCCTCAGCTGTGCACCCCGGCGAATCGTCCTTCGGGTAGAAGAAGAGGACGACCGTCTTTTTCCCGAGAAGATCGGCAAGGCGCACGAAGTCACCCTCCGTGCTCGGTAGCTCAAACAGCGGCGCGCGGCTGCCCACTTCAAGGGTCATGTTTTCCTCAATTGGTCGCGCTACCTTAGTCTATTCTCTGAAATACGCACATCTATGCAAGCAACCCCACCGCCAAAGCCCGAGATTCCGTCGGACATGCCGAAAATTCCAAGGCCCGCGGCGCTCCCTCACGGCGTGGAGGCGCAGCACGGCGCCCGACTTCCCTTTTGGCTTATCGTAGCGCTCTTGATGATCGCGGTCGTCGTCCTCACCCTCGCGGTCGGAAGAGAGTAGCCGCCGGCTGCAGACAGGGCAGGCGATCGAGCGCTGCCCACATCGCACGCGCACGCCACGTCGACTCAATAGACACACCGTCAGTTACAAATAAAGCCTCTAGCCAGCCCTCTGCCGGCTCGCGCGCGAGGACGCCGCCAAGATCGAACAGCGCTATCGACCGGGCGCCTGACGCGCGCACCACTGCAACATCGGCTGCTAGTTCACGCGGTGAGCGGTAGCAGGGCTCGTTACCAAAGATGCCCGGGCCCACGAGCCCCACTGCCACCTCGGCCTTGGCACCCCACCTGGCGAGCGACGCGTCAGCGCCACATCGAAGGAGGCCCAGCGCATCGGCGCGCGAAACAAGACCGCGCGACCATCCTTCAAGAAGCGACGTGTAGAGCATCGTGCACTGCGTCGCTCCTCTTGGCTCGCGAGGTATGCCAAGAAGTGCACGCCACGTATCGGGGTGGCGCGCTGTCGCCACCATGGGCACGACCGCACTCGCGAGCTCCACGCCTTCGCCCACAAGCATCGCGCACAACGCTTCGAACTCAGCATCGACGCGGATCAGGCGCTCTCGATTGTAGGCAAGCGACTTGACGAAGTGTCGCGCGGTCGCTGGACTGTCGATCGCGGCGAACATCTCTCCGAACGTGGGCTCGAGATCAAAGAGCACCTCAACGAGCGGCCACGCCTCGCGCCTCGACATTTCATAAAGTTTCTTTACGAATGCGACGAACGTTGATGCCGTTGTGACGTTGAGCCAGCGACCTTCCTCGCGCGACAGCATGGGCCAAACCGAGATCCGAACCCCGTGCCTCTCGGCCGTCCGAATTACGGCACCCAACTGGTGGGCGATGTCCGGCGTGACTGCGACAATGAGCTCCACGCCATAGCCACGCAGCAAATTCATGACGCGCCGGCTGCACACCGTTTCGTATGGCAACAGCTCGCTATAAACCCGGCGACGCACTTCCCTCCACGATACCCTCGCTGCCATGCGAATTCTCTACGGAGTCGTTGGCGAAGGCATGGGGCACGCAATGCGGTCGCGCGTGGTGCTCGATCACCTGACGAAGCAGGGACACGAAATCGTCGTCATGGCGTCCGGCCGCGCGAAACCGTTCCTGCAAAAGCACTTCGCTCAAGTGAACAAGATTCACGGATTTCACATGATTCTGGAAGAGAATCGCTTTCGGCTCGGTCGGTCGGTCGTCTCGAACGTTGTGCAAGGCCTCACGGGAATTCCCGAGAATATCGCCGCATATTTCAAGATGATTCGCGATTTTTCGCCCGAGCTCGTCATCAGCGATTTCGAGTCGTGGACGTACATCTTCGGCAAGACCCACCGCATTCCGATCATCTCAATCGACAACATGCAGGCGCTCAATCGTTGCGTGCATCCAAAAGAGATAACGGAAGGTCACGAATCATCGTTCCGGCTCGCAAAAACGTTTGTGAAGAGCAAGCTCCCTTACTGCGAGCACTACATGATCACAACGTTCGTGCGGCCTGAAGTTCGCAAGCCAAACACGACGCTTCACGCGCCCATTCTCAGACCGGAAATTCTCGCGGCAACGCCTCGGCAAGGTGAGCACCTGCTCGTGTACCAAACCAGCGAAGGCAACGAAGCGCTTGCGAAGACGCTCACCAAGACCACGATCGAGTGCCGCATTTACGGCATGCGCCGCGACATCAAGACGGAGCAGGTCGAAGGCAACCTACGCTACCAGCCCTTCAGTGAAGACAAGTTCATTGACGATCTCGCGAGCTCTCGCGCAGTCATTGCGGGAGGCGGATTTACGCTCATGGGCGAGGCCGTGTACCTCCGAAAACCCATGTTGTCGGTGCCTATCGCCAGGCAATTCGAACAAATTTTTAACGCTCGTTACCTCGAACACGTGGGGTACGGAAAGTACGCAGAATCGCTCGACGAAGAGACGCCGATCGTTCGCTTTCTCGATGCGATCCCCGACTGCGAGGCTCGCCTTGCCTCCTATTCCCAAGACGGAAACAACGAGCTCTTCACCTCGCTCGATGGCCTTGTCGATCGCGCCGCCGCTGGCGTCCTATAGAGTCTGGAGTCAAATATCATGTTGCCACCTGCCACGACAGTTCCGAAGGCTATTCAACTTGCGCGCTGGCTCAAGAATCCGGCGCCCGTGCTCGAAGAATCGCAAGCGCGTTTCGGCGACATCTTCACGCTGCGAATGACGTACGTCCCCAACTTCGTGGTGTTGAGCGACCCCGATTTGGTCAAAGAAGTCTTCTCTGCCGCGCCCGACGAACTGCACGCGGGCAAAGCCAACGTGGTGCTCCAGCCCTTCCTTGGCGACCACTCCCTCCTGATGCTCGACGGCGCTGAGCATTTACGACATCGCAAGTTACTTTTAGCCCCCTTCCACGGCGAGAGGCTCTCGACGTACGGCGACGCGATGCTGAACTCGGCGCTCAAAAGCATTGCGCGCTGGCCCGATACGCGAGCATTCACGCTGCACGCCGAGTTTCAAGAAATCACCCTCGACATCATCATCCGCACCGTGTTCGGCATGGACGACGAGCAGCGCGCAGCCAACATGGCGCATGCGATGCGCGAGACGCTGGACCTCGCAACCAACCCGCTGCTGCTGGTTCCTGCGCTGCAAGTGGACCTTGGCCCTCTCAGTCCGTGGGGCAAGTTCATGCGCAAGCGCAAGGCGGCGGACGCACTTTTCTATGCGGAGCTCCAGCGAAGGCGCGAGGACCAGGACACCTCGAGGCACGACATCTTGTCGCTCCTGCTCCGCGCGCGCGACGACGATGGCAGCGCGATGAGCGACCTAGAACTTCGTGATCAACTCGTCACCCTTCTTGTGGCAGGCCACGAAACCACTGCTACTGCGCTCGCATGGACCTTTCGGTGGCTGCTTGCGAACCGGTCGCTCTATCGCGAGCTTGAGAACGAGGTGCTCGCATCGACTGAGAACGGAAAGCTCATTGCCGAACGGCTCGCCAAGCTGCCGCTGCTCGACGCCGTCATTCGCGAGTCGCTGAGGCTGCAACCGGTCGTGCCCATGGTGGGGCGCGTCGTTCAAAAGCCGATGAAGCTCGCTGGATACGACTTGCCGGAAGGCACAGTGATCGGACCGTCAATTTACTTGATTCAACGGCGACACGGCTTGTACCAAGACCCGTCGAAGTTCGATCCGCGTCGGTTCATCGAGCGCAAGTTTTCACCGCACGAGTGGTTTCCTTTCGGCGGCGGCATCCGGCGGTGCATCGGGATGGCGTTTGCTCTCTACGAGATGAAGATGATCATCGGGGCCGTGATCGCGCGAACGTCGCTCTTGCTTGATGAAACGACGCCTCCAGCGATGGTGCGACGGTCGATCACCCTCGCGCCGAAGGGCGGAGTGCGCGTGAAGGTGCAAAAGAGACGTTAGCCGTAGCCAGATCTCCGTCCCGAGACTATGAGGGGCCGGTGAAGTTCGTTGATTCGTGCAAAGTAAAGATTATTGCCGGTAATGGGGGCAACGGTTGCGTCGCCTTTCGGCGCGAGCGATTCATTCCCTTTGGTGGCCCGTCGGGAGGTGACGGCGGCAAAGGCGGCGACATCGTGTTCGAGACCGACCCCGGTATCTCGACGCTGCTCGACCTCAGCTACGCGCACACGCTTCAGGCTGACAAAGGCGAGAACGGCATGGGGCAAGACTGCTACGGCCGAGGCGGCGCCGATCGCACGGTTCGAGTCCCCACGGGCACGCAAGTGTTCGAGGCGGCAAGCGGCGCACTGCTCTTCGATCTCGACCAGCCGAACACCCGCACCATCGTTGCCAAGGGTGGGCGTGGCGGGCGCGGTAACATCCACTTTTCTACGCCCGAAGACCGCGCACCTCGCCGCGCTGAGCCTGGCGAAGATGGTCAAGAACGTGAACTACGTCTCGAGCTGAAGATCATGGCAGACGCCGGGCTGCTCGGCTTCCCCAACGTCGGGAAAAGTACCTTCATTCGATCGGTTTCGCGTGCACGCCCGAAGGTTGCAGACTATCCGTTCACGACGCTCGTGCCCCAGCTTGGTGTCGTCGCGCTCACCGGTGATGCGCACTTTGTCATCGCCGACATCCCTGGCCTCATCCCCGGCGCTTCTGAGGGCGCAGGTCTTGGCATTCGTTTCTTGAAGCACCTCGAGCGTACACGTGCACTGCTGCATCTGATCTCGCTTGATCCTGCCGAAGATCGCGAGCCGCTCAGGGACTACGACGTCATCATGGCCGAGCTCAAGGCGTTCGACCCTGAACTTGCGACGCGCCCACAGGTCGTCGCACTCACCAAGGGCGATCTGCCCGACGTGCGCGAAGCCTACCCAAAGTTGAAAACACGCTTCAAGAAACGCGGCGTTGAGCTGCACCTTATCTCAGCGCCCGCACAAGAAGGCACGCGCGAAGTGCTGTTCAAGTTGTACCACATCGTCAAAGGGATCGTTCCTAGTGACGAATGGTAGCAATCGGTCATCCTGAGCGAAGCGAAGGACCTCCGTGACGCTATGAGCGACAAGACCGAGGAAGCGACGCCGAAGCGACAGCAACGTGCGCGTGATGACGGCGACAGCGGGCTCAGCACAAACCTTGCGCAAGCAGCCGCGTTTGCGGTCGTTGTCACCATCCTGCCGGCGTGGCTGGGCGCGTTCATCGAGCTCACTGCGCACGCGATGCGCGATGCGATCGCACACCCGCATGCACCGGCACCTTCGTCCGCACGCCTCGCGGGCACAGTGCTTCTTCTTACGTTGCCTCCGCTGTTGCTCGTCGCCGGGACGAGCGGCCTTGTGCAGCTGTTGCAGACGGGCGGCGTCGTGAGTGCGAAGCGGCTCACCCCCAACTTCGGCAAGTTGAATCCCATCGAGGGCCTGAAGCAACTCGTCTCTGGAGCGCGGCTGTTCTCGGTAGCGCGCGCGCTCATCTTCTCCGGAGTCGTCATCTACTGGGTATTCCGCGCGTTGCGCGATCACGCTCCGAGCTTCGCGGCAACGGCGGGAAGCCCGTCGGCGGTGCTTTCGGTTGCCGGGCCTGTGCTCAAGACGCTGCTCCTCAAGGTCGCGGCGCTTGGCCTTGCGCTCGGAGCGTTCGATTTTCTCATCAACCGTGCGGCCTGGCAGAAGCGACTCAAGATGACCAAAGACGAAGTGCGCCGCGAACACAAAGAGAGCGACGGCGACCCCGAGCTCAAAGCCGCTCGCGAACGTGCACACCACGAAGCACTCTTCTCAATACAGCTCGCGAACGTAAAGAAGGCGACCGTCGTGATCGTCAACCCCATTCACCTTGCATGTGCGCTTCACTACAAGGACGGCGAGGACGACGCGCCAGCGCTCGTGGCGTCTGGTGCAGGTGACGACGCGGCGCGCATTGTTGCCGCTGCCCACGCGGCTGGCGTGCCTGTTGTGCGCGACGTGCCGCTTGCGCGCGCGCTCTATCAATTGTCAACTGACGAGACGATTCCCGAGGCGCTCTATGAAGCAGTCGCCGAAGTCATTCGTGCAGTGTGGGAAGAGCAACAGGTGCGTTGACGAAGAGCTTACGAAGCAACGCGTTGCACGCCGCCTCAGCGGGCGCGTGGCGTTCATCCCGGGCGATCGCGAGCGCCTCCATCGCCTCCACAAGCGCATCGGCCGTTTGCCCAACACTTGCGTACGCGAGCGACAGCGCAAGCGACGCACGCACCAAGTCGAGGCCCCCCTTCGCACGCACTTTCGCTGCGAGCAACGTGAGCATCACCTCCGCAGTGATCGCGCCGTCCCCACCACCGAGAGTGGCCACCTTGCTCATGAGTGCGTCCCGCGTGTGTCCGGCGGGTCGCACTGAGGCCCTGCCTCTCCACGGGCGCGATAGATCGCAAAAGTAGGAAACGTACTGCCCACTTCCCAAGAAGATAATCGCGGGCTCTCCGACTGCCGAAAGCTCGCCGCGGCGCATCGCGTCAACGCGCCCGTCGACCAGCAGCTGCTTGCTCCCACACGTTTCGGCGAGAGCCTCCGCCACGCTCAGGGGTTCGCCCACCGCGATCGCCGCACCGCTACTCGTTGCCAGAGAGACCAAGGAGCCTTGGCTCAACCCGAAGCTGAGGCTCAGAAGCTCTCCATCGTGATGCGCAACGTCGACGGTGAAACTGATCGCCTCGTCGATTCCCCCGTCTTCCCACGCGAATGCGATCACCGCGGCGCTTGCCGCAACGCGCCGCGCGCCGCGCGCTTCGGCAAGTGAACAGAGCCCGAGCAAATGCTGCGCGTACTCCGCAGGTTCCTGCTCCGCAAATGTCGCCGACCGTACGGCTAAAACGATCGCCAAGAGTTACGCTCCATCCGCGTCGGTGTTCAGATGCGAATGCGCTTCTTAAGCGCGGCTAGCTCATCGTCGATCGCTGCATCGGCAGCTGATGTGCCACCGCTGCCACCACGTTCGAGGTCGCGAAACTTCGCCTCGAGATCGCGATCGCTCGGGCCATCGGTGAGCGCTGCTTCCACCTCGGCCATCGCCGAGCCCTGGGCCTCACGTCCCTCGATTGACTCTTCGAGCTTACGGAAATTCGCAAAGGCGCTCGACTGGCCTTTGGTTCCCAGCTCGGTGCTCGCGGATCGCGCTTGCTGCGCCCGACCCACGATCGCGCCTTTGCGCATCTTGAGCTCGTCAAGCTTCGCCTTCATGCGATCGAGCTCGTCCTTCATCCTGAGCGCGACGTCCCGCTGCTCAATGCGCGCGCGATCGGCCGCAGCGTGCTCTTCGGTATTGCGCTTCTTCTGTTTCAGCGCCTCACGGGCAAGTGCCTCGTCGCCGGTTTTCAGTGCGAGCTCCGCCCGCTTTTCCCAGCGCTCCTGGTTGGCGCGAAGCTCGTCAACTTTCTTGCGCAGCTGCTTTTCGCTCGCGAGCGCTGAGATGACCTCTTCGTGCCCGGACCTGATCTGCTGATCCATCTCGTCAAGGTTGAGCTCGACGAGCTTCTTGTCGTCTTCTGCGCGGTCGAGCAACGAGTTCACGTTGCTCGAGATAACCTTGCCCATCCGATCGAAAATTCCCATCGCGTCACTCCTTCAAGAGGCTTCCTTGAGCGTATCATTCACAGAAGCCGAGAGCCTATTGGCTTTCATCAACGAGGGAGGGCGTGCATGCCTACATGCAAAGAATGCGATAGCGAAGTCGACGAACTCGTCAGTGTGAAGGTCGCCGGAAAGGCGAAAAAGCTATGCGAAGACTGCGCGGACCGGGCCCGAGAAGCCGAAGAAATCGCAGAGGCCAGCGAAGGCGCAGTTCAGCAAATGATGGGCTTCAAAGGCCGAAGGTAGTCCGCTTTACCGATTCATCACGTGAATCGCCTGCCCGAGCGCGTGCATGCTGGCTTCCATCAGGCCTTCGCCGAGCGTTGGATGCGGATGAATCGTAAGACCGATGTCTTCAAGGAACGCGTGCATCTCGACGGCGAGCGCGCCTTCACTGATGAGGTCGGTCGCCGATGGGCCAACGATGTGCACGCCAAGCACCTCGTGCGAGTTTTTGTCGGCAACGACCTTGATAAAACCGTCAGTTTCGTTGACAGCCATCGCGCGCCCAAGCGCAGCGAACGGGAACTTGCCGACCCGAACGTCAATTCCCTTTTCTTTCGCTTCTGTCTCGCTCAAGCCGACAACAGCGATTTCAGGGTCGGTGAAGATCGCGCCAGGGATTGCGACCCAGTCTTTCGCAGCCTTGTGACCCGCGATGACTTCTGCGACGACCTCGCCCTCTTTGCTCGCCTTGTGTGCGAGCATGGGAACGCCGCTGACGTCGCCGATCGCGTAAACCGAAGGCACGTTGGTACGTCCGACGTTATCGGTGGGGACGAAGCCGCGTTCGACCTTGACGCCGATCTCTTCGAGGCCGAGCCCCGCGCCGTTGGGCCGCATGCCGACCGCAACGAGAACCACGTCGGCAACGATCTTCTCTTGCTTGACTGAACCGTCAGGTGCCTTGACTTCAACGGCCACAGAAATCGATCCGTCTTTGTTACGTTCGTAGCCCTTCGCGAGCGCATTCTTGACGATGGTCGCGCCACGCTTGACCAGGGCCTTCTCAACGACGGCCGTGCAGTCGGGGTCAACGCCAGGGAGCAGACCCGCGGTCGCCTCAACGACGGTGACCGCTGAGCCGAATTTTTGATAGACGCAGCCCAGTTCGAGACCGATGACGCCGCCGCCGATCACGAGCAAGCGCTTCGGCACTTCGTGCAGACTGACCGCTTCTTTGGCGCCGATGATCTGCTTGCCGTCGAACTTGAACGAGGGAATCTCGATTGTGGATGAACCCGTCGCAATGACGATCGCTTTGGCCTCAAAGGTCTCCGTTGCGCCTTCCTTCGTCTTCACTTGTACGCGGTTGGGGCCGACCACGCGCGCGTCGCCGTAGAGAAGCTCGGCACCGTTGCCCTTCAAGAGACCGCGAACGCCACCGGTAAGCTTCTTGACGATGCCCTGCTTCCACGCCTGCATCTTCGGCACGTCGATACGCACGTTGTCGGCAGAGATGCCCACCGTCGCGCCGTGCTGAATCTTCTCGAACGTGTGGCTCGTCGCAATCAGCGCTTTTGAAGGAACGCATCCCCAGTTGAGGCAGACGCCGCCCACTTCATCTTTCTCGACGCAGAGCACCTTCTGCTTCAGCTGCCCAAGGCGGATGGCACACACGTAGCCACCGGGGCCACCACCGATCACGATCGCGTCATACGTTTTCGTTGTCATCTCAGGGCGAACCTACCCAAGGGCCGGGCGCGCGTGAAGCGCCATCAGCTCCTCGCGCTGCTCTTCGAGGTGCCACGGCAACTCTGCGTACACGTCGTCAAAGAGCGTTTCACGGGGCACGGCAGGCAGCGCCTCTACGCGATTCACCGCGTCTGCGACTTCGCGTGTGAGCTCGGACTCGAGCGCCGCATCGTCCTCTTCGGTGAGCCAGCGCTCGTGCATCAGCGCCTTGCGCAAGCGATCGACGGGGTCCTTTTTCGCCCATGCGTCGACCTCGTCTTGGGTTCGGTAGCGCGTGGGATCGTCGCTCGTGGAGTGCGCGCCCATGCGGTAAGTCACCGCTTCGATAAACGTCGGGCCGTCGCCACGACGGGCGCGGGCGCATGCTTCGGCGAGCACCGTGTAGACCGCGATGACATCGTTGCCGTCGACGCGAACACCCGGCATGCCGTAGGCGATCGCTTTCTGCGCGATGGTCTCCGACGCCGTCTGGCGCGAGGTCGGCACGCTGATAGACCACCCATTGTTTTGGCAGACGAGAACCGCCGGCGTCTTGAAGACAGCCGCGAAGTTCATGGCGGCATGAAAATCGCCTTGGCTCGTCGCTCCGTCGCCGGCGAAGCCCACGGCAATCGAAGGCGCGCGACGAATCTTCATGGCCCACGCTGCGCCGACCGCGTGAGGCAGTTGCGGGCCGATGCACGACGACCAACTGACTTGGTGAACCTGCTTACCCGATTGGTGGCTGGGCATTTGGCGCCCCTTGAGGACGTCGCCGCTATTGCCGAACACCTGCGCGATGAATGCGTCGAGCGAGAACCCACGCACGAGCATCACGGACTGCTCGCGCAGTGCGGGGAATACCCAGTCGTCTGCCTCTAGAACGAGCCCAGTCGCGATCGGTACAGCTTCTTGACCATGCGCTGCACCGTAAAAACCGATGCGTCCCTGGCGCTGCAAAAGAATCATGCGGGCGTCGAGCACGCGAAGCCGCTTCATCTCACGATAGGCGCGGAGACCAAGCTCGCGCGTGAACCCAGGCGCGAGTGACCAGTCAGCCTTGGAACGATCGTCAAGAACACGGAACAAACCGAGCGCGCGGGCGGCAGCAGACGACATGCGCCGACTCTACCCGTTCTACCCGTTCTAGAAGACCACTGGTTTTCACAGAAGTCTGATTGGTTTTCGTCGAAACCGAGCGAAGGCTAGAAGGGCGAGCGAGGAATACTGATGTATTTTGAGCGAGCCCGACGACGCATGCGCGAAGGGATCGCGAAAACCAGCAGACTTCTAGTGATCCCCGGAACCGCTATCGCGATGGAGGAAAAACCGAGGGCGTATGCGCCGCCCCAGCGGGTCCGCCATGCCGGGAGGGACCTTGGTCTCTGTGACCGAGCTGCTCTGGCTCGTCGGACTTGCCGGATTGGCCGCTGGATTAACTGGCGTGCCTCCCGCGTCAGCAGATGACGACTCGCCCAAGCCTTCGCAACCTGCGCACCCCGAAAAAAGCACTGGGAGCGCGAAGGAACCGAGAACGAGAACGAGTCGCCATTTCATGCGCGTGACTCAGGAACCGGTGCCGCAGAAGACGCCGAAGAAGCGCTCGGCGAACTGGAGGAAGTCGGCTTCTTCGCTGGGGACGCCGTCGTTCTCTTCTGGGAGGCCGATGAGGCACTCTTCATACGACTTGATCCAGTCGTCACCGCCGTCGGCGCGCGTTGCAACGCCACCATCTGCGGTGAAGTTGACGATGCACTTGTTCGTCGTGTCGCTCGTTGCGTACTTCGCGCACGCGGTGTCTGCTTCGCCGGCCTTGGTGCGGCACGCCGTTTGAGCAGCGCGCGAAGGATCGTTCTTTCCTGCATCTTCAGGGATCGCGTCTTGGCAAGCCTGGCATGCGTAATCGAGACAGGCGAACGTCTCGTCGATCGCTTGCGGGCAAGCTGCGGCGGCGCCACGAAGCTCAAGGCAACCGGCAAAGTTGAAGCCGCGACCGTTGTCGCCGTCGAACAGGTACGGTGCCCAATCGGCGTCCGCGATGTCACCCAGGGTGCACTGAACGCAAGCCGTGTTCGCTGCGTCCTTCGCCCAGGTCTGGAAGTCGACGGTTGAGCTGCTGTTGAAGCCCGCATCCACAAAGGTCTTCAACTGAGCCTTTGAGCAGGCCGACGCCTTGCGCGCCTTCTTGACGGTCGTTGGAGCGAACCCCGCGACGTCTGGCTCGCAAATGTCTTTGGCAGCGTCTGCCTTCGCGCCCGTGTCTGCCGTTGTGCCGGTGTCAGCCTTGACGGCGGAGTCGGTCTTACCCGCATCGGTCGTCGTCGTCGTGACGGTGGCCGAGCACCCATAGCCGCCAGCACCCGCAAGTGCGCCCGCGAACGAAATCACAGAAATATACCGTAAAAATGCCATCACACAGCCTCCTGGAACTACATCGACGCTCTGCGCCGTAAATTCGGCACCTGCCGCTCTACCCGATAGAAAAGCCGCCGCAGCCTAGACGTGAAACTTCTTGGGGGTCAATAGCGGTCGACGCGTTTTTGGGTGGCGCCGGCGGCCCCTCTCCCTGTTTAATCTACGGCGCGAGCGAAGTGGACGTCCCTTGCACCCGGGAGATACCCTCGCCCTTCGATGTCGCAAGGTTCGACGCCCGTTCCGCTCCGTTACCGCCTAGTTAATCCGCCGCACATGGTCGGCCGGAGGGACATTGCCGCCCGCCTGGCTCGCTCACTTGAACGCGAACCTGTCTTCGTCGTCTGGGGTCTCGGAGGCCTTGGAAAGACGGCGCTGGTGGCTCACACGCTGCACGAATCCTTCCCGCAGATGATCGACCGCACACTCTTTGTGCGGGCACCGACCGAGACGGAAGACTTGCGCCACGAAATTTTGCGCGCAATCGCCACCGCACTTGGACTCTCACTCGATTGGTCGCTTCTGCTGAAGGACGTTGAGGGGGCACTTGCGACCGCCATCGATCTTGCTGAACGCGGCCCGTACTTCGTCGTGGTGGATGACGTGCATCGCGCCGACGCACAACAGGTCCACGACACGCTCCTCTTGCTGTCGCGCTATGCGCGCTCGTCTCGTTGGATCTTCACGTCCCGAACAGATCCCCACGTGACCGAACTCCGCGCGTCCACGACGATGCTCTCGCCGATGAACGAGGCTGAGCTCGCTGACCTCGCGGGGGTACTTGTTCCAGCGACGCCTCGCGATCAGGCCAGACGACTCGCCGAACTCGCAGCCGGATCCCCGTGGCGCCTGAAGCAATTGGTCCTTGCCGCTGACGGCTCGGAAAATATTGCGCGCGGCGAAGATATTTTGGCAGGCCTTGACGATGCAACGGCCCATTGGCTGCGATGCCTCGCGTCGATTGACCACCGAATTCCGATCGACACACTGGCATCCGTAGCGCCTCCTCCGTCAGCAGAGACGCTCAACCTGCTTGAACGCCGCGGCCTCATTGAACGCGCCGCAAGTGAAGCGCGCGTCCATGACGTTGCGCGCCCCTTGCTGCGAGCGTCGCTGCGTCGTGATCAGAGCGACGCGCTCAGCCGATCGATGGCGGCAGTGCTTGCCACGAGTGACGCTCCTGGTGCCATTCTCGAAGCGTTAGGGTTGTGGTTTGCGCACGGCAACTCTGTGGACGCTAAGGCGCTCCTCACCAAGTCGCTCAGTAAATTACTCGCAAGCGGTTACGTTTCGGAAACATTCAAGATACTTGACCGTTACCTCGACAAATCGCTCGTCGGCGAACACCTCGAAGTCGCACTCGAACTCGGCAGCACCGAGGTGCTCGAACGCATCGTGCGGCCAGAATCTCCGACGCCCGCACAAGAGCTCCTTTGGGCACGCGCGTCGCTTCTTCGCCTGCGTCTTCAAGACGCCATCCAGTCGGCTCGCTTGGCCCGCCAAAGGGAACCTAGCCTTGCCTTTGAAGCGTCACTCGTAGAAGCACGCGCGCTTGCGACCGCCGGCAGCTTCGTCGAAGCGTGTGACGTGCTCAAGGGCATGACGCCCGAGAACGAGGACGAGCGTGTCCGTCGTGACATGCTTTTCATGAGAACCCTCGTCTTCACCGGCGATCTCAACGAGGCGCTCGATCGCCTCGACCTTGCGCGTCGCTCGCTTGAAAGACTCTCTCCGCAGACACGACGACAGGTCGGTGCCGACATCGTGGTGACGCTGATTGGCCTCGGCCGCATTCGCGCCGCTTCGGAAGCCTTCCGTGCCTGGGTGGGGCGCGACGAAGAGCCTGCGATCGAGCTCCTTCACGCCCAAGAGCGTTTGCACGTCGAAGCACGCCTCGAGATCGAGCTCGGCCGCATGGCGCACGCGGCACGCATTATCAAGCAGCTCCTTACGATTCGCTCGAGCCAGAGCTTAGCTGCGCAAGAGCTCGACATTCGCCGCGCCTTCATCGCCGGCGAGTTCGAAGGCGTCGACGGGGCCATTGATGCCCTGATCGAAGAAGCGCTTCGCACCAAGCACGTCGACCTCGCGTTGCTTGGGTTTCACCACAGGCTGCGCGTGGCAATGTTCTACGCGCGGCGTGAAATTGACCTTTCACAGTTACCCATGACGATCCACCCGGTGCGTGCGATCATCGAGGGTTGGTGGGCCGACCTGCAAGTGCGTTACGGCGAGACGAAGAAGCTCAGCGAGGGCGAGTTCCCTTGGACGAAGCTCCATGAAGGTGCAAACGTCGTCTTCCTCGGCGCCGCAGCAAACCAGGCGTTGCTCAACAATGACGGTGAGCTAGCGCGCCGCAAGGCTCAACAGGGGGTCGAGGCTGCGCGACAGCATGGGCTTGTCACATTCGAGCTCCCTTCGCTCTCCGCCCTTGCGGACGTGCTGCTCTGCGATCGCAAGGAAGACGAAGCGCTGCGCGCAGTCGACGAGCTCGCCGGGCTCGCGACGCGTTGCGAGTCGCTGAGGCTCCTTGGCGAGGTCAATTTCTATCGTGCGGTCCTTGGCGCTCAAGTCGACACGCAGGCGGTCCTCACCGTTGCAACCACCACATGGTGGTCGGCACCTGTTGCCTGCCGCCGAGCACGCGGGTTGCTCGGTGCGGACGTCCCACTCGATCGCGTTGACGAATGTGTGCTTGCGGCCCTTCGTGCGAAACACAAGCTGGAGGTGCTTCGACCCGTGCCGGGCGCTCCCTTTGACGAGGCTTGGGTGATCGATTCGATACGCAAGCAGATCTATTTCGCACAAGGCCCAGCGCTCGACCTCACCTCAAAGGTACTGCTCCTGCGCATCCTCGAGGTGCTCGCCGAATGCGGCGGCGTCGCAACGAAAGAGGAGCTCGCGAGCCAGGTGTGGGACCTGCGGGACTATCACGCGCTTCGCGACGACAAGCGCATGCAAGTCGCCATTCGCAAGTTGCGGCTGTTGCTCGAGGTCGATGCGAGTGACCCGACCCGCGTCGTCACGACGGACGTCGGCTACGCTCTCGGCCCGGGGGCAAGTTGGGTTCGATCGCGCTGAGGCTCCACGACGGCAGTGACGGCAGTGACGTCAGTGACGTCACTTCGTCGAAGTGAACACGAAATCGCAATGGCTCCCGCCGGTTGCGAGCGTTTGCGTGCGATGGAGAAGCACCGGGCGGCGCTTACCGTCGAAGAAGCCCGCGTCGACTTCACAAAAGAGCGGAACGAGGTGCGACGCATCGACCTTCGAAAGCAGATCAACGAACCGGCAACGCGTCACGTCGAAGCGAAAGGTGTTCGCGTCGACCAAAGTCGAATGCCCCTCAGCGTTGAAAAATTCGTCAATTAACTTACCTGCCATCTCGCCAAGCTTATCGGGCGCGACCTGGGGAACGATCGCATCGAGAAAGATCACGCCACCCGCAAGTGTGAGCGTGCGACAGACCGCCATCGCCTTCTCGTCACCGTCGTTTTCGTCAGCGCCTTTTTTGTTAGCGCCTTTTCCGTTACCAGACGCGCTACGCATTGCGCGATCGAGAAGCACAAGGTCGCCGACTTGCCGTCTCGAAAGGCGATCGCGCTCGTCAACCGGAGGGCCGAGCGCGGAGAAGGGCTCGCCCCTCAACTTTGCGCCAACAACACGCCCCAAAATGCCGAGCATGCCGAAGAACCCAAAGTTTGCCTTAAGCGCCTTGAAAGTGACGCCTATCGCAGCGCGCTCACCCTTCTTGAGAGCCGATTCCGCGAGTTTCACGACGCCAGTGTTAGCACCGAGTCGAGTCGCTCGCGACTATCGTTCACATGATTGACCATAATGCGCTGTCGCGTTTCATAGGCAAGGCGCCCGTGGTCCGCGCCATCGCGAGGAGCGATGCGATCTTGAGGCCACTCCTCCTCCTGAGGCGTGGTGTTGCTTATCGCCCGAACTGCGTCGCGCACGTTCGCGCCACCTAACTCGAGAGCCCACGCAAGAACACGCCAGCCGAGCTCCGCGTGTGATCGCTCGTCGCTCGCAATTTGCGCCTGCACCTGCCGAATGGCAGGGTCACCGCTTCGCGCAGCAACCTCCGCGCGCGCGGCAGCAGCACCCTCCCCCAGGCACCCGTCTAGCCAGCTTTCGGTCGCCAGCCTGACGAGGGCGATACCGCGTGGGAGCGGTGCACGAGCCGCAAACATTGGGAGCGTTGGCGTGATGCTTCGCCCCGCATAACGACCGGCCACACGTGCACATAACCTTGCGTGCGCGATCTCTTGTTGGGCTGCCACGAGCGCCTCTTCAATCAAATGGTCAGGCGCATTGACCATCAGAAGCTCTTCGGCAAGTTGCAAAAACGCTGGCACCGATGCGCACTCGGTCTGCGCATCTTGTTCCCACTCTGCTGCAACCCACTCGGGCGCGTCGCAGCGCAATGGTTCACAAAGTTGACTGGCGACGATGGCGCGGCCGCATTGCGCGATACCGCTTTCGGTGCGGAGCGGTCTTCCGACCATGCATGAGCCGGGAATGCCAAATGGAGTGAAGACCCGTGCGCCTGCGCCAACTGAATACTCGTTGAGGAAGAACTCGGCGCGTCCAAAACCGTAGGCGAGGTAGGGAGCTCCAAGTGCGACGCCAGTGTGCAGGCCCATGCCACGATGCTTCCCGAAGCGAAACGTGGCGCCGAGCTCACCTTCGACCCAGGCGCCACCTCTGTTGCCCGGTTCACCGCCGCCGTGCGCGGCCACGACGAGTCTCGGCCTGCCCAGGTCGACCGCCCCGAACTGAACCATTGGCCCGATGCCCGAGCGCGCGCTGGAGTCACACGATGACTCACGATTGAGAAGGAAAGTTCCGAACGCTTCGACGCCGTAGCCCACCCCAAGTTTCTCGCCGAACACAAAGGAGAGGTAGGCGCCAGCTCCGCCGGTAAACTTGCCGACCGATCCAGACGGTCCCGTGGATCCAGTCGGGGCCACCGCGTCAGCGCTGGCCGGCTCCGGAAACGTGGCCGCCGCAAACGCAGTGAGCATTGACAAGCGGGTCCAGAGGCGTGCGCGGACGTGTGGTTGCATGCGCCGACCGTAATGCAATAGGGGCGCCAGCGCTCTGCAGGTGCGCTTTACGCCGCGAACGCGCAACCACCGTGAACCGTCGTTCTCAGGGCCGCATGATCCCGCGTACCAACGTCAGGTCCAAACCAACGCGTCTCTTTGGTGGTAAACGTCCAGCAATCCCACCGCG
>CAMBEV010000019.1 GCA_945865595.1 Nannocystis exedens
ATGGCGTCTTCGAGCAACTTGGCGACCGCCGCGCGCCGTTCGGAAGTCGGCGCATAGGCAAGTTCTTTGACTAAACGCGCCTGCGCCCGAACCATTTCGTGAATAGTCTTTACGGACAGCTGCGAAGCTTGATCGCCGGCGAGCGCTCCGCCCATTCCATCGGCGACAACGAAAAGCCCGAGCTCGTCGTCAATCACCATACTGTCTTCGTTGCGCTCGCGGCACATACCCACGTCGGAGAGTCCCACTGCTCGAACTTCAAGGTCCATCACTCCCATGATCGCCCTGAACCGGATTTCCTGCAATCAGCCGCGCGAAGGCGAAACCTCGGTTACTCTTTGGGTGTGCGTGGTGGTGCTCGTTTCGCAGGATGGCTCGCGGGCCTGTTCGTCCTCACCGGTTTGTCCGGGGAGGCCGCCGCCGACTTCACGCCCGGCGCGAGGCGACCGCGCAGGCCGCCCGTCGCGGGTCGACGTCCCCCACCACGTCCTCCGGGCACACCACCGACGGCGGAGGGACAGATTCCTCGCTACACCGCAATCGTCATTGCGCAGCCGGGCGCCGCATTTCCACTCCAACGGCTCGCGCAGCTCTACCGCGAGCGCGACGGGAACCTTGAAAAGGCGATTTTCGAGTTCGCGGCGCGATCCAACGTAACATCTGACGATCAATATTCCGTAACGCTCGCGCTGGCAGGCCTGCATCGCATCGACGGCGATATCGACAAAGCGAAAGGTGCGTTCGAACGGGCACTTGCGCAGAAGCCTGGCGATCCTTCAGGTCACCTCGCGCTCGCTCGCCTTCATCATGACCGCGGCGATCTCGTAAGCGCCCGCACCTCTTATGCGCGCGCCCTCGAGAAGCAAGCCGCGACCATCGATCGCGAGCAGACGCTGCGCACCTTAATGACGCTTGCGCTCGACCTCAAAGACCTCGATGGCGCGAAGGGGTACCACGAGGCGCTCGTCAAGTTGCAGCCCCGAAACTTGTTCCTCAAAGCTGAACTTGGCCGTGAGCTCTACAACCGTAACGAGTTCGAGCGCGCGGCCATCGAGCTTGAGGCGCTGGTGTCGTCAGCCACCGGTGACAATCGGGCGCTTGCACCGGCCCTCAAAGATTGGGGTCGCGCACTTGCGAAGGCCGGAAGTCGCGATCGGGCACTCGCAGCCCTCAAGCGTGGCCTCGCGGTCGCAGGCGCCGATGCAGCGGTTCGCACCGAGATCTTTGAGACCATCGCGGAGATGTATCGCGCAAGTCAGCAGCTCGCCGAGCTGATTCGGTTGCTTGAGGCCGAGCATCCGTCAGACTTCGCGCGCCTTGCATTGCTTGGTGGCCTGTACGATGAGACCGGCGACACCGATCGCGCCCTCGCTACCTATCGCCGCGCCATCGCCGCGAATCCACGTCACACCGATTTGCACGTGCGCATGGTGCGACTGCTTCAAGCTTCAGGAAAGCTCGACGAAGCCATCCGCGAGTACGAAGGGCTCATTCGCGCGTCGAAGAACAACCCGACGTTCGTCTTCGAACTGTGTGAGGCGCTCTTGCAGCGTGGCGAGCGAGAGAAGGCGATCCAGCAGCTTAAGAGCCTTGAAGCTCGGCTCGGCACCGACCAAGACAACCTCGCACGCCTCGCCGACTTCTACGGCAAGATCGAAGAAACTGATCGCTCGCTGCACATTTTGCAGCGTCTCGCGCAGCTATCAAACAACGACCCCGCGCACTTGGTCGACCTCGGCGACCGCTACTTCCAAGACGGCAAGAAAGACCTCGCGGTTCAAACGTGGAAGCGCATTCTGACCGCGATCACACCTCGCGATGTCGCCCTCGCGGCGCTCGGCGAAGTGTACGTCGAACACGACATGGCGCGCGAAGGCGTGGCAGCGCTTCGGGAAGCCGTTGCACTCGCACCGAAGACGATTGCTTACAAAAAGCAACTCGCGAGCGCTCTTGAGCACACCAAGGCGTACGCCGATGCCCGCAATTTGTATCTCGAGTTGCTCACTATTGCGCGCGACAAGCAAGACCGCCTTCTTGCACGTGAAGCGCGATCGCGCCTTGTGTTGCTGTGGTCGCTCGAACACATGCTGGAGGCGCAGATTGTACCTCTGCGCGATCTATTTCAACGTGCGCCACCCGACCTTGAAGCAGGGCGAACGCTCGCTGAGGTGTACCACTATCTCAAGCGCCCTGCGGATGCTGAAGCGACGCTGAAGAGGCTCACCGAAGCAGCGCCTGGCGACACCGATGCGCTGCTCGGACTCGAACGTATTCTCTCCCAATCAGGCAAGCTTGCAGAGGCGATCGCAATCCTCGAGAAGCTCGTCAAGCTTGACCCGAAGCTTGCGCGCGATTCGTACCAACGACTCGCGCAGTACGCGACGAAGCTCTTCCGCGAGGACGACGCGATTCGGTATGCGACCAAGGCTCTTGAGCTCAACCCCGAAGACGCCGAGGGCCACCGCAGACTCGGCGATATGTTCCGAGCGAGGCGCGATGACGAAAAGGCAATTTTTGCCTATCGCGCTGCGCTTGCGAAGAACGCGCGGCTCTTTCCGGTCTACTTCCAGCTTGCCGATCTCTTTCTCATCAAGGGCCAAGTCGACGACGCGGATCGTCTGTTCCGGCAGGTGGTGCGCTCTTCGCCCGACGAGGACTTCGTCGCAAGAGCGGCGCGGGCCTCGATGCAAATTCACATGGGGCGAGGGACGCTTGAGACCGTCGAGCAAGATCTCCTGCCGCTCACCATCGCTAATCCGCGCAAGGTGCTCTACCGCAAGCTGTTGCTCGACATTTACGGCAGCCTCACGTTTGAACTTGTGCAACGTGCACGTTTTGGATCTGCGGCTGACGCGCTAACGGCACGCGCCACCCTCGCTCGGATTGGCGCTCGCGCGATCAAGCCATTGCTCGACGCACTACTCGACAACGAGAGCGGACAACAGCGCACGGCGATCGAGGTGCTCGGCTTCGTGAGCAATCGTAACGCTGCTGTTCCTCTTTTCACCTACGCGACAGGTACAGCCGATCAGGCGTTGCGCATGAAGGCAATGACCGCTGCCGCCACGCTTGCATCGCCCGACCTGCTGCCGCGCCTCGAAGCGCTTTTCGCGGGTACGATCGATGGCAAGCACGACGGTTCCACCCGCGCGATCCTGCCAGCCGCAACGTGGGCCGTAGTGCGATCGAGCGACAGGCGCAGCCTACCGCTACTGGCAAAGCTACGAGGCCACGAGAGCGCGGAGGTACAGGCGATCGCCACGCTCGGTGCGGGTCTCCTTGGCGACGAGAAGTCAGCCGCTGGCCTCGGCGAGACCGCTCTCGATACGAGCGCACCCGAGAGCGTGCGGACGGCAGCGCTCCTTGGCCTGGCTGCACGCGCGCCCGGCCAACTCGATCGACTCGCGAGCCGATTTTCCTCCTCGCAAAGTCCGTTCGTAAAGGTCCTTTACCTTGGCCTTTACGCCCGCTCCGAGCCAGCCGCTCGCACGTCGTTAATCGAGCCCCTTCTTCGCGAGTTCGTCCTCGCCAATCGCGACATGAGTGCCCGCGCGCTCGCTGAAGCCCTGTCGTCCGCACCCATCCCCACACCGCTCTTGCCAGGTCTGCGGGCGGCCGCGCTCGCCGAGCTCGAACTTCACTCACTCGCCGATCTCGTGCGCGTCGCGCTTCCGGTCGCCATTTCAACGCATGACGCCTTGCCGCTCTTGCTCGACAAGCATCAGGCTGTGTTTACGAGCGCGTGCGCGAAAGGGCTCGCTGGCGCGCGCGCTGAAGCCACACTCGCGCTGCTCGACGAGGCGTTGCAAATGAACGTCGATGACCCTCTTTTTCACGCGCGATTGAATGAGACGCTCAACCAGCTGGGAAGCTCCATCGCTCACCAACGCGAGTCGCCGAGCGCACGCGCCCCTGCCTTTCGGTTGCTCGCACGCGCCACGGCGAATCATGAGGCAGCCGATGCACTCGTCAAGGGACTTGCCGTTCGCTCAGAGGTGGCAGCGATCGCGCTCGAGAGCATGCCTGCTCCCTTACCCCGCATCGCCCACGGACCGATCGCGCAGCTTCTCGCGGCCGATCCCCGCTGGGAGATTCGCCAACTCGCAGCGGTTGCTCTCGCCAAGCAAGCTGGGGAAGGCCGCGAAGCCATTGTTGTCGCCCTTGGCAAGGCCGCGAAGGACGATCCATTCGCAATCGTGCGGGACGCGGCGCTACAGTCACTCGCGACGCTTGATCGCACCGAAGCACGAAGGCTCGCGACCCTCTTGGCGATGAGCGATCCCGAGCCTATGGTGCGCGCGCGCGCCGCCGCGATCCTCGAGAAACCATGAAGCGCCCTGCTAACCTGCTCCTGGTCTTCGTATTCGCCTCGCTACTGGGGTCCTCAGTCATCGGCGGCTGCAGAGACCTCTCGCGATTTGATACCGTTGGCGATCACTTTGAGGGCACCGTGATCGAGAGTCGCTTTGTACGCAACGGAACAGACGTGGGCACGAAAGCATGCCTCACCCTCGACACCCTTCGCCTGCAAGACAGTCCCGGGGCGATCAGCACGTCTGACGGTCGATTTCGTAAAGTTCCTTTACGTCCGATTCCCCAGATTTGGCACGATAAAATCTCAAACATGACCCTCGGCGAGGACGACGAGCGCTCGGTCATCTACGCCGCGGCGCCTTTTGTCCCTGCGGTCGACGGCGGATTCTCCGCCCAGCGCGACGCCGACACCTGGGCGGTCGTTTCGCTCCTCAAGAATGGTGACGTCGAACTGCGTATCATGCGCGGCGCGCCGCTCGACTTGAACACATCTCGAACCACGCCTGAAACGTCACTCTTTGCGATCTATTATCTGACTCGCACGCCTGGTTCATGCTCGTTTTAGGCGTCGAGTCGTCGTGCGACGAAACCGCAGCCGCAGTGGTCGACCACACCGGCCTCGTGCACAGCGACGTCGTGCACTCCCAGGTCAAGCTGCACGCCCAGTACGGCGGCATCATCCCCGAGCTCGCATCGCGCGATCACCTGCGCAATATCGCTCCAGTCATCGCTGAGGCGCTTGACCGCGCATCGGTAACAGTTCCACAACTTGACGGTATCGCGGTCACGCAGCGGCCCGGCCTGGTCGGTGCGCTGCTCGTCGGTGTTCAGGCCGCAAAGGGCCTCGCGTGGGCGGCAGGCAAGCCTCTGGTCGGCGTTGATCACCTGATTGGGCACATTCTCGCGGTCTATTTGCAACGATCCGAGGAACGAATCGACACCCCTTCGTTTCCGTTCGTGTGCTTGCTCGCCTCTGGCGGGCACACGGCAATTTACAGCGTCGCGTCGCCACGGCCCGATGACATCACCGAGCTCGGCGCAACGCGGGACGACGCAGCCGGGGAGGCCTTCGACAAAGTCGCCAAGTTACTTGACCTTGGTTACCCGGGCGGCCCGAAGATCGATCGACTCGCAGCCACCGGCAACCCAGCTCGCTATCCGTTCACCGTTCCAATGGCCGCAAAGCGTTCGCTCGAGTTTAGCTTCTCCGGCATCAAGACCCAGGTTGCCCAGCACATTGAGCGCAACGGCAAACCGCAGACCGAGAGCGACCTCGCCGATCTTTGCGCAAGTTTCCAGCGTGCCGCGGTGACGTCGCTAACCAGAAAGTTGTTTACCGCCGCGAGCATGCAGGGCGTGCGCGACGTCGTCATCGGCGGAGGCGTCGCGGCCAATCGAGAGCTGCGTGCGACCGTTCTTGCGGAGGCGCACAAGCGGGACATGCGGGCGTTCCTCCCGTCGATCGCGAGTTGCACCGACAACGCGGCGATGATTGCCTACGCGGGGTTGAAGACGCTCGAACGCGGAGAGGTCCACGGTTGGGACCTCTCCGCCACAAGCCGCACGGTGCTCGCGCGCGCTACCCGTAAGGGGCGCGGTGAGCGGTAGTGCCGGAAGCGAAATTCACTCGTGCGTGGCTTTCGCCTTGCGGTGCTTCTTGCCCTTCTTCGCGGCCTTCTTCTGACCCTTGTTCGTCGCGAGGACGAGCTCGAGCTTGTCGCCACGCGCGCGCACCTGATAGTTGGGCACGCCGTCCTTGAAGGTCACGGCGAGTTCGGCGCCCTTTGCGTCATTCGTAACTTTTATTGATGCAATTCGAGAGTCTCGCTGCGCGAGCGCACTTGCGGCCTCGGTCGATTTGCGACCGGGGATGTGCACGACAAATCCGGTGGGTTGCTGCGCGCCTTGAATGCTCGCGATCGGTCCGTCCATTTTGATCGAGAGGACGTTGCCCTTCTTGACTGGGCCATTGCTGAACGGCGTAATTTTGCCTTGTTTGTTGCTGCTTGGAGGGTCGCTTTCGACAGCTGGCGCCGCGGTCGGATTGCCGGTGATCGCTACGGCTGGCATCATGACCGGCGGGGGCGCAGCCGCGGCAGCCGTTGCCAGAGCCGCTTTGCTGTCGGCCTCTAACTGCGCCGCGCTCTTGTCCAGCTCAGTCATCACGATCTGACCGACCGGCGTCTCGTCCTTCGGCTTGGCGAATGCGAACGCCATCATCATCACGCCAAGGGCGACAACGCCGCCAAGCGCGATTTTCTTCCGGTGCGTGCGTATCGAAGGCACCCAGCCTGTCTCCACCTCTTCGCTCGCAGCCACACTCTCGCCACGCACGACCCGGCGTCCCGCCGTTTGCAACACACCATTCGGGGCCGGTGATGTTTGTCGCCGCGGCGCGTCTTGCTCTTTGCGCTCGCGCAGAGCTTTTCGCTCGGTCCACATCAACTTTGCTGTCGTCGCAACGCGCCGCGAAAACGACCCAACCCTATCTTGCGCAGTCGAAAGAACGCGGGCCACGGGACCCTTCAACGCCATGGCGTCGATGTCGTCGTCGGCGTCATTCGCCTTCGACTCGGCCCTCTCTTCGTTGGGTAAGCTTATTGACGAATATTCTTGCTCGCGCGCCGAAATCGCGTCGGTGTACCTCAATCGAACGACGAGCTGCGGAACCTGGGAACCCGGATCCACTTCGACCTGCACGGTATCGATTCGAGCAGCGCGACGTTTTCCTGATTCGACGTCTTCAAGATCAAGACTCTTGCCGACTTGTAAGAAACCAAGCTCGCTGCCGACGATGACATCGTGGTCTTGCGCGTCGCGAATGCGCGCTCGCATCGGCGCGCTGAGGCCGCTGATGTGCAGGCGCACTTTTGAGCCAATCACGTCAGCTGGAGAGCCTTCTGGACGATCGAGTCCAAGTAAGCCACGCAGCGTGCTCCCACTCTCGGAGTCAAGGTCGGCGAAGCGAATGCCGAATTCGCCGCCTTTGCCGTTTTGATTAATCCAGACCACTTCACCCGACGCAAGGATTGGCTCACCTGCTCCTGCATCGAATCTGCACGTGAGCGGTTGGCCCCTGTCAGGCAAGTAGGCCGTTCGCAACAACATGCCCTCTTCGGACACGTTCATCGCTTGCGCCTCAAACGCCGGACCTACGGCTCCGCCAACTTCAACGAGTGCTTCGAATGGAATGCGAATCGCGCCTGGTGCTCGTCGCTCGATCTCTGTGCTCATGACGACCTCCGTCACCGCGCATTGCGCGCGGGGCTGTCATTCGCGGATAAAGAATCGCGACGCCTCGGGCCAAGTTTTTTCGGCGCCAGAACGCAGCTGCGTGCTCGAACGATAGTTACTTATGCATGCGGGCGCAGTTGGTACACGACGACCACCACGACGATCACCCAACCGATGAGGTTGAGGACGAACGGCGTATCCCGCAGCATTTCCTGCGTCGGAGACTCGGCTTTCAAGCCGCGGCCCGCCTTACCTGACACAAGCTGTAGAAACCGAAAGATGCCGTAGAACGTGAACGGTGCCGTGAGCCACAGCTTGTCGGTATTGAAGGCGGCACGGGTGGTCGGGTCCAGCGTGTAGGCAAGGTACGTCAGCGCCGTCGCGACACCGGTAAGCAGAAGTGCGATGTTCAGCGTGCGCGCTTGGTAATACTCGAGCGACGCGCGTTGCTTGCCCGCGTTCTCGAGCGCGAGCTCGTGCCGCCGTTTTCCGAAACCGAGAAACAACGCAAGCAGCGCCGTGCATCCGAGCATGTACCCACTCACCTGAACAGACGTGGCATACCCACCCGCGAGCACGCGCAGAACGAAGCCAAGCGCAATGAGGCTGACGTCGAGATAGGCAACTTTCTTGAGCTTAAACGAATAGGCGACGTTCTCTACGAAGTAGAGGACCGCAATCAGCGCGAACATGGCGTTCAACCGCCACGCCGCAAGCAGGGACACCACAACGAGGGTGGCTGCCATCACCCGCGCCGCGCCCTCAGGCACCTCACCGCGAGCGATTGGCCTCAGTTGCTTGACCGGATGCACGCGGTCCGCCTCCACGTCGACGAGGTCGTTGATCGTGTACACCGCACCTGCGAGGAGGCAAAAGATGAGCGTCGCAACCGCCGCGCGACCGGTCACGCTCAGGTTTAACGCGGGCTCACCGTGCGGCCCCGTAACGAACACGTCCTTGTGAAAGAACATGGGCGCGAGCACGAACAAGTTCTTCACCCACTGGTGCGGCCGCACCGTCCTCACAAGCCCGCCCAACATTGCAGCGGCACAGTAGCCCGAAACCGTTCCCACCCGCACGCGCATCGCTTGCCCCTTGCTGGAAACCCGATGAGACTCCCGCCGTGAACCGCACAGCATGGCTCCTTTGCCCACTCGCGCTGCTCTGCACTGAGGCAGCCGCCGCACCTTCTCTTGACCTTCGTGACGTCCATCAACTTCGCAACGCGGTTGCGCACGCGCCGCGCGGCGCGGATCGATACACACGCGTTCACGCGCTATGGCGGGCCTACTCCTACACCCAGCCGCGTTGGGTCGTCGAAGCGCTCGATTCGCTCGGCGTGGATCGCGGCCTGAGCCCCGAAGAGCGTGCCTACGCGGCCACATTCGCAGCTTACGGCCGTGCATCGCTCGGCGACTTTGACGGCGCGCGGTCAAACCTTCGCAACAATGGTTACATTTTGGACTACTGGATCGTGGGCCCGTTCGACAACGATGGAAAATCGGGCCTCGACACAGCGTTTGGACCCGAGGCTACCCAGATCGATCGCACGGCAACGTACCAAGGCAAGGAGCGCAGGGGGACTTCCTGGAGAAAAGTAACCTTGCAAGGTGCATTTGGATGGCTGGAGGGGTCAACGTATCTGCGACCCTCCCACGACGCGTGCTTTTATGCCGCGACGGGCATTCGCAAGAGCGATTCCAAACCGTCGTCGGTCACGCTCTTTCTAGGCACGAGCGGGGCCGTACGCGCATGGTGGAACGGAAAGTTGGTCGCTCGCGATGACAAATACCGCGACATCGACCCCGACCGTCACGGCGCAAAGGTCGTCGTGCAAGGCGGCGACAATCGCCTCGTTGTGAAGGTGTGCGGTGGCGCGCAACCGCCGCTACTCAGCGTGCGCGTGGGCGACGTCCTCGGTGGGCCCGCGCCAACGCCGGTCTTCGGCGATCCGTTCGCCGACATCACGGACCTCGGCGCGAACGACGGGGTGCCGGCAGACATTGGCACCGTCGCGCGCGCCACCGCTGAGGCCGAACACGGCGACGACGGCAAAGAGCGTTTTGCGCGTTACTTGCAAGCCACACACGGCGACGATCCGTCCGAAAACCTGGCGCGCAAGTGGCTGAGCGACGCCATGGCCTCAAAACAAACTGTTTCTCGTTACATTTTTGCGGCCAACCTCGCAGAGGGGTCGAACCAGCGCGCGCTTTACCTAGAAAAGGCAGTCGCACTCGCTGAACGGGAGCCGCCCGGGGCGGACGAACGCGCTGCGCTCGGCTTGGCGCGTGCAGATCTCGTGCGGTCAAGCCTTCACGAAATCGATGCCCTCGCGCTCTACGACAGAGTGCTTGCCGCTTCGCCTCGAGACGTGGAGGCAACGATTGCACGCGCAGAGCTCCTCGCCCACGTAGGCCTTCACGAAACCGCACGCGTCGCGCTCGCCGCGGCGCTTGCTCGCTCGCCGCAGTCGGCACTTTTGCTGCGCGCGATGGTGAGTCAACTCAGGCAAATGGATCGCACGGCTGAGTTGCTTGCCTATGCCACGCGTTACGATGCCGTACGTGCGATCGATCCAAGCCTCCCCTGGTCGAGGGTTGAACTCGCCATTACCAGACGCGACAAACCGATAGCGGCCGCGAATCTTGAGCGCATCTTGCGCATCGCGCCTGAGAGCACCACTTCGTTGCGGCGCGTCGGCGATTCGTATCTGCAACTTGGCGATTATGCGTCGGCCCAAACAAGCTACCTGCGCGCGCTCGCGCTGGCTCCTGACGACGAAGGTGCGCTCAAGGCAAGTGCCGATGCGTTCGGGCTTGCGGGCGATGTGGAGGAGCAGAAGAAGCGACTGCAGCGTATCGCCGGGTTGATGCCACAGAAGCGCGAAATTCAGCAAGAACTCCGGCATCTTGGCGACAAGGTATCCGCGCGGAGCGATGAGCAAGCGGCGCTCAGTCCTGAGGTCTTCCTCGCCCTGCGGAGTGTCCCCCGCGGATCGGAGCCGAAGCGGACGCTCGTTCGTCTCCAGCACACAACGGTTTACCCGACGGGCCTCGCCAGCCGTTTCCATCAAGTCGTCTTCCAGCCCCTTTCCGAAGAGGGCGCCAAACAGTCAAGAGACTTTACATTTTCGTACGAAGCCGAATTTCAAAGCGCTTCGCTCCGCCGCGCTCGCATCTATCACGCCGACGGGACGACCGAGGACTCAAGCGATCGTGGCGAGGTCGGCGCAAACGATCCCAGCATGAACATGTACACGTCGGGCCGAACCGCCTATGTGCGCTTTCCACGCCTCGCTGTCGGCGACGTCGTCGAGGTCAACTATCGCGTCGATGACACAACACCGTACAATGCGTACGCCGACTACTTTGGTGAGGTGACTTACCTGCAGGCGACCGAACCCACCCTGGTGGCGAAGTACGTGCTCGACACCCCCAAGTCGCGTGTCCTGCACTTCAATGCGCTCGAGGGCAGTGGCATCACCCAACGCACAGCCGAGACCGTCGACCGACGGTTGTACACATTCGAAGCCCGAAACCTACGGGGCCTTGAGCCCGAGCCAGGTATGCCGCCGCTTACCGAGCAACTGGCACACGTCCACGCATCGACGTACGCGTCGTGGGAGGAGATGGGTCGCTGGTACTGGAGCTTCATCAAAGATCAACTCGTCGCCGACGAGGCCCTACGGAGGCTCGCTAAGTCGTTGACCCTCGGGCTTTCGACGGAACGTGAGAAGGTAAATGCGCTTTACCGATACGTCGTACAGAGCACCCGCTATGTCGCGCTCGAGTTCGGCGTCCACGGCTACAAGCCGTACCGGAGTGCGCAGATTGTGGCGCGCGGGTTCGGCGACTGCAAAGATAAAGCAAGTTTACTTTACGCGCTTTTGCACGAGGTTGGCATCGAGGCGCGCATGGTCATCGTGCGCACCGGCCACAAGGGCCTATTTGAGCGCGCTCCCGCTAGCCTCGCGCCATTTGACCACGCCATTGCCTACGTGCCGTCACTCGACCTCTATCTTGACGGGACCGCCGAATACACGGGCTCCCACGAGCTTCCTGTCATGGATTCCGGCGCCATCGCGCTACAGGTGGGCCCAAACTATACGTCGCTAGTGACGATTCCTGAGGCGCCGGCAGCCCACAACGTGACCGAACGGTGGGTCGACGCGCAGCTTTCCGCGACCGGCAGCGCCACCGCCAAGCTCCGTATCGTGATCAGTGGGGTAGAGGCCGCTGCCGCACGCACGCGCTTTCACGCCGACGCGACGCGCAAGCAGCGCCTTCAAGATTGGATCGGCCGCTTGCTTCCTTCCGCCAAAGTGCTGAAGTCAAAGGTTTCAAACCTTGACGACATCGAAGTGGCTCCTTCTTTCGAGATCAACGCCGACATTCCACAGTTCGCGCGCAAAGAGGGAAATTTGCTCGCGGTTGGCGTTGGACCTCGCACAAGCCTTGTGCGGACGATCGCACCCACCACGGCACGGTTGCTTCCGCTTCGGCTCGCTGCCCGCCAGACCCAACGCGACGTGTGGAAGATCGAGCTGCCGCGCGGGTCCAAACTCCGAGAAAGCACTGGAGACCCTCGCTCGCCGCTGGTCATCTCCACGCCCGGCGCGAAGCTCGAGCTGGCGACCGAACTCTTGGGCAGCGTAGCCACGGTCACGTCCGTCGTGACGATTGAGCAAACGCGGTTTTCGGCGAGCGAGTACCCGAAGCTTCGCCGCTGGGCCGAAGATGCCGACCGCGCACTCGACAAGCCACTCCTCGTGGAGGTGAGCCCATGAGGCGCATCGCAATCCTTGCCACCGCACTCGCAGTCGCCGGATGTGGCGCAAGGACGATGACCGACGCGAGGTGGAGCATTGACCACTATCGCTACGTAAGTAACCACGCTTGGACTGAACGCGCGGCTCTTGCGGAGCTCCTTGTACCTGGCGGGGAGCTCAAACCCGCCGAGAGCATCCTCGCCGCTCACCCTCCCCGAACTTTCGATGGCCACATCGCCGCCGCCCTGCTCCACGAAGAACGCGGACGCAGCTTGCAGGCCGCACGCGCCTACGCCGACGCCATCCGGGTCGCCTCAAGAACACCGGTCGACGACAACGCCGCGTGGTTCGCGACCAACCGTTTCACCAAGCTCACGCGCTTCTTTCCAGAGGCGTACGCTGCGATAGCAAATGAAGTTGACCAATGGACGAAGCGACCGTCTCTCCTCGGTTGGCGTGCACTCACCGACCTGCACGAAGCGTGGGCACTCTGGCGAGCCTCGCGTGGCGAGCACGCCGTCGTCGAACGCGAACTGACCACGCGCGCCGGGTGCGTCGGCAGCGCGCGCTTCGCTGGACCGTTCGGCAAGAACAAGGCGAGTGACCTGCTCGAGCGATGGCCTGCCGAAGCGCACGGCCCATGGCCTGTCGCGTGGGCAAACGACGATGCCACCTCGCCGAAGGCCTCCGCACGTGTCGTGGCCGCCCGGAAATCGCTCTGCAACTTGCACCCTTCGGCGAATGTTCATTCTGGGATCTATTTCGTCGAAACGTTCTTCGAGACCGACGACGTCGCTTCCCTGCTCATCGCGGTGCGCGGAGCCACTGCGGTCTACGTCGACGATCACCTGGTCCTCGAGCGCTCGTCGCTGAAGTGGGGTTCGTGGCTACGCTTCGGCGTCAACGTGAGCGTTGCGCGCGGTCGGCATCGACTCGTCGCCAAGCTCTCACAGCCAACAACAAGCGTGCGCATCCTGCAGGCCGATGGACGCGCAGCAAACATTCGTACGGTCGCGACCACGGGTGGCTACTCGCTCATCGGTCCCACCGTTCTGCCCAGCGACAACCCCGTCTACGAGGCACTTCAGCGCGAGTCTCAGCTAGATCCGATCGCGCGCTTCTTCGCTGCACAAACGGCCATGCTCGAGGAGCACGGCGACATCGCGACCCGACTCGTCGCTCCCTTAGTCGCGCCGAAAGACGCTACGCCGATCGCGCTGCTCGCAGCCGAGCAATTTGTAACAAGCGATGCGACATTGCCGCAAGCGCTGCGTGAAACGACCTCGCAAGATTATGTGGTGCGTGCAGCCGCTCGCGACGCCGGCCTGCTGCGCATCCGTCTGGGAACTATCCGAAAAGATCTCAACCAACGCGGCCTCGACGAGGTCGTTGTCGATCTTGAAAAACTCGTGCGCGACTTTCCAGAGCGCCCAGAGCCGTATGAAACGCTCGCCAAAGTGTACGGCGGACTAGGATGGCGGGCCGAACGGTCAGGCGCCTTGCGTCGGTTGGCCAGGCGCTTTCCCCACTACGCCGCAGGCCTTGAAGCCGCGATCGCCGGGCTTGAAGAAGATGGGTTTCTCCCAGAGGCCGATCAACTCTCCGAGACGCTCTCACGCATCCAGCCCAATCGCACCGCACGGCTTAGTCGCGCCATCGCCGCACAAGACTGGAACACTGCGCGCATCGAGGCGGAGACGCTCTGGCGAAAGAACCCCACAAGCGAAGCCGCACTGCGCAAAACGATCGAAGTGCTGCACCGCACCGGCAACGTCGCACGCGCGGAAGAGCTCATCGTGGACCTGAAGAAGCGCTTCCCAATGGATACGGCAGCGAAGCTCGCGGTAGCCGATTTGCTACTTGCCAAACATGACGTCAATGCGCTTGACGATGCCCTGGGCGACGCGACACGCGAAGCCCTCCCTACGCAGGAACTCGAACGCGCCTCGTGGGCCGTTCGCCAAAGCGCGCTGCTCGAGGGCTATCGCAGCTCGGGTAAGAGCGCGATCGCGGACTTTGAAACGTGGCGCAAGAATGGCAACGAGCTTGCCGGAACGACCGCGCGCGTACTCGACTACTCGGCGATCTGGGTGAACAGCGACGGCTCAAGCGATTTGCTCGAGCACCAGGTGCAGCGCATTCAGTCACAAGAGGCGATCACGCGCGAGTCCGAGATGGCGCCACCTGAGGGCCTGCTCTTACGCCTTCGCGTGATCAAGCCCGACGGACGCGAACTTGAGCCCGAGGGCGTCGCGGGCAAGCCCACTATCACTTGGCCACACCTCGAAGTCGGCGACTACATCGAGGTCGAGCACGTCATTCACCAGGGGCCAGCAACCGACGGCTCCTACCGCAGCCCGCACTGGTTTTTTCGCGAGGAGAACAAGGGTTACTTCCGGAGCGAGCTCGTCCTCATCACGCCCAAGGGCAAGGCCCTTACAACCGAGGTGCGCGGACCCGTGCCCCCTGCATCCGTACAGCAGCTCGGCGAGATGGTCTCGAGGCGATGGCGCATGGATCTGTCGCCACCGGTGCAACTAGAGCCCGCAAGCCCGTCGCCGCTTGAGTTTTTGCCCAGCATCCGCTCGGGATGGGGAACCACGTTAGACAAGGTTCTTGACAGCTATCGTGACGCTGCTTTCGACCCCAGCCCACTCGACCCTCGCATCACAAAGCTGGCCCGTGACATCGTGGGCGACGTGCGTGGCAGCGACGACCGCGCGCGCCTCGTCTATCGTTGGGTGCAAGACACTGTCGAGGACGGCCGCGAACGCGACGCGCGACGCGTCATCTTGGGCCGTGCAGGCTCTCGGGTGATCGCCGTGTTGCACCTCCTCCGCCAGCTGGGCATCGACGCCACGCCGGTGATCGTGCGCAGCAAATTCGCGACCGCCCCCATTGGTCCCATGAGCCAAGTCGACTCTCTGGACGGCTTGCTGATCCGCATCGCCATCGAAGACGGAAAGAGCCGGTGGCTCTCTGTCAGCGACAAATATCATCAGTACGGTTACATTTCGGCCGAGCTGCGTGGTCAGAGCGGGTACACCCTCGATGGCAAAGCCCAAGCAGTGGATGTTCCTGACGACGCTGCGAGCGATGCGATCACCTACGACGGTCACGCGGTCCTCGACGCGTCTGGGGGCGCGACAGCCGAGATCTCGATGACCGTGAGCGGCGCACGCGCAAGCGCATTTCGCCAATTCTTGGTACCCGCAGCAGAGGGTAAGCGCATTGACCTTTTCGAGCGCGAGGTGATGAGCAGCACGCTCGGCCATTGTCGCGTCGGTAGTTACAAATTGGCAAACCTCAAAAACTACGACTCGCCGCTCACCGTGCGCCTGTCCGCAAAATGCACGGACATGTTCACCCAAACCGGAAAAGGAGTCCTTCTGCGTGCCCTTTTCCCTATTGATGTCGCCCAGCTCGCCGCTCTGCCCGAGCGCGAGTCGCCCTACCTACGCCGCCAAACGTTCATCGGCAATATCCACTACGAAGTCGTCGTCCCCGAGTCACTCAAGATGCCGACGTCCCTACCCGCGACCACGATGGGTCAAGGCCTGTTCAAGATCGACGTGCGCGACAAGGTCGAGGGACGGACGCTCGTGATCGAGCGCGCGGTCGAGATGCCGATAGCTCGCATCGCACCCGGGCAAGAATACGCGGCGTTTCGCGCGTTCGCACAAGAGGCTCATGACGCGCTCAACCACCAAATCTTGCTCGGCTTAGACGCGAAATGAGTTTACCTTCAGTGACATGAGCCACGCGCGGACTTTCACCTGGCTGCTCTTGAGCAGCGCTGTCGCCTACGCCGGTTGCAGCAGCGATCCGCTCGCCGACGGAGGTCCTGGCGGCGATGGCGCGGGTGGCGGCAGCGATAGCGGCTCGGGCAACGACGCCACGGCGGGCGACACCGGAGGCGACGGTGGTGGCAACGACACTGGGTCTGGCGACAGCGCTTTCATCGATGGCGGCGACTCGACGGTCAACATTGTTGACGGAGGTGGCTCTGATGGCGGCGGGTCGGGCGACGGCGCCGCTTTCGTGGATGGCGGCGATGGCGGTGACGGCAGCTCGGGCAACGACGCCACGGTCGTCAACGATGGCGCGACCGACGCCGCGTGCGACGGAGGCAAGTCCGACGTGACCTTCAGTTTCGACACGGGCATCGTCGACGATGGCTCGTTCAATCCGGATGCCGCGTGCGTGAACACGAGCGTCATCGCAGAGCCTGCAAAACTCGACCTCTACTTCATGTTCGACAAGTCCACGTCGATGAAAGAACCAACGTGGACCCACGACAACGTCGATCCGCTACGCCCGTGGGACTGCAACATCGGCCAGTCGGTACCGGACAAGTGGTGCCGAGCAATCAACTCCCTTTCCCAATACCTGAACTCGCCCACCGCAGCGGGCAACTCCGCGGCGTTGCAGTACTTCAAGGTCCACGACAACGCGGGTTGCACCGGCGACGAGTACGCAACCCCGAGCGTTCCCTCCACCAAGACGTTCACGACGCTGCCAAGCAATGCTTTTGACACATCGCTGAACGCTGAATACCCGGCGACGAATACACCGACGATCGCAGCGGTCCGCGGGCTGGCAAAGGTCGCTGCCGACCCGATTTACCACCGCGTCGGACGCAAACTCGTGAACATCCTCATCACCGACGGCGATCCGAACGGTTGCAACATCGACCTCGTTTGGCCGCACACCGGTGACATCCCGTATATCCAAGGCGAGCTCCAAGCGATCTACGCGTCGTACAACGTACAGACGTACGTTATAGGCATGACCGGCGCGACGTACGCGAACCTCGAGACGATGGCGTCAGGCGGCAATGGTGCCGTTCACAACAACGTCATCGGCAGCATCACCAACGCGTGCGGCACCGGAACCTCAACGTGCCGCCACTGGAACGTCGGCGACGGTAACAACAACGCACTTCTCGAAGCGCTGAACCTGATTCAGAAGCTCGCCATCTCCTGCAGCTACGCCATCCCGACGAGCGATGCCGGCCTCGTCGACACCGCAAAAATTCAGGTCGAATACGTTCCAGGCACCGACGCGGGTGCTCCGCAGACCTTGACCAAGGTGAGCGGCGTCGCAGCGTGTTTGGCCGACGGTGGCACGGGCGGTTGGTATTACGACAACAACGCCAACCCGACGAGCATCAACCTTTGTGCCACAACGTGCCAGTCGATCGAGAACGACATCGCTGGCAAGATACGCCTGTTGCTCGGATGTCAAGGCAGTTGACAGTTCCGTCCGTATGCTGACTCGTATCCTCGAACCTGAGGTCATGGCCAGCGCCCAAGAAGCGCTCGACTACGACGCAATGGACCACTCGAGCGTCAATGGCGCGTTCGTCGCCGACCTGCTTGCCTTTGCGCCAGAACTCGCGCGCACCGAAGGGGCCGCACTTGATCTCGGCGCAGGGACGGCGCTCATTGCGATCGCGCTTGCGAAACGGACCCAAGCGCTGTGCATCACTGCGCGCGACATGTCTGAGGCGATGCTCGAGCAAGCGCACCGGAACATTGCAGCGGCGGGTCTAGAGGCGCGAGTTTACACCGAGCGCGCCGACGCCAAGCATTCGTCACCTAGCATGTATCATTTTGTCATCAGCAACAGCGTTGTGCATCACATCGCGGAGCCGGTGACGCTCCTTGCGGCGGCGCTGACGGCGACAAATCCAGGTGGTGGCCTTTTTGTGCGCGACCTCTTGCGGCCCGATTCTCCGAGGGCGTTGCATGAGCTCATTGACCGACATGCGACCCCCGCCGCTTCGTTGTTCGGCGAGGCGCTTGCCTCTGCGATTCGGCAGCGGGAGCTCTTCGCCGCCTCGCTTCATGCCGCGCTCACACTCGATGAAGCGCGTGCGTGTGCCGCATCCGTTGGCATCGATGCGGCCGCCGTAAACCAAACGAGCGATCGCCACTGGACGCTCGCCCACCGGACCGCTCGGTAAGCGATGCTGCAAAATGTCGACGCGTTCCCCTGGGAGTCTCTCCCGGTTGTCACCAGGGACGCGATGGGCGCGTTTCACCGCGCCCTCGAGACGCTCGTTCACTATGTTGACGATTCGCTGTTCGCGAGTGAAGTTGCGCGGCTTCTTCCTGAGCTCAAGGTGATGCCGCCACGTTTGGCGAACACTAGCGCGGTGTTGCCGAACGCGATTGCGATGCGCCTGTGTGCGGCGGACGTGCTCGGCGCGTCGCCGGGCGCAATCGTTGAGATTGATACCGCGTGTGCCGTTGCGATGGTGTCGCGCTTGCTCTTGCGTGACCCGGTGCCCTTTGTGCGCGATCGCGTCGCACCTGACGCCCTTGCCGGAGCGTGGGCCGCCGTACTCATGCGCGTGCTTCGCGCGTCGAGTCGGCAAACCGCGATCGTTGCGTTCGAAGCGGGACCTGCCGAGCGCGTCTCTGGCTCATGGATCGCGCACGGCGTCGCGCACACCGTGCTGGTCGGGTCGCTGACGTACGCCGATCAAATGTACCCGTATCGGATCCTTATCGGCCCGCATCCTCTCGTCGCCGCGAGTTCCTTCACGCGCCGCGACCTCCTCGCGATGGGCGGCGTTCCCCTTCGTTTGGCAGTCGTTGGGGCCGAAGGTACGCTCGCACGCGATGTGTTCGAGTCGCTCCGCGCCGGCGATGTTTGGCTTCCTGACATCTGGCACGTCACGAGCACAGCGAACAGGCTCGAGGGCAACCCTCTCGTCGCAACTGCCGACTTCAGTTATGCATGGCGCTCGACCCTCACCCGCGCTGACCAACTCTCCCTCGGACCCGTCCTCGAAAACATGATGCCCCCAGCTCACGACAGCAGCGACGCCCTCATCGCCGGCCTCGGAAGTGCTCCGATCTCTCTCAGGTTGGAGCTCGGCTCCGTTGAACTCACCGCACGTGAATGGGCCTCTCTTTCGGCTGGTGCGGTATTGTCAACTGGCTTACCCATTGGCGCGCGCGTCGTCCTTCGGGCAGGCAGCGTTGCCGTCGCCACAGGCGAACTCGTCAACGTCGAGGGAGAGCTCGGCGTCCGCATTTTGGAGCGAATCCCATGATTGATTGCATCAAGTCAATATTGTTGACCTTTGCCGTCGCTGCGGGCGTTTCCGCCTGCGACAACAGCCAGACCACGGGCCCCAGCCCAAGCGGTCCTGTGCCTTCGCCACCCGTAACCTCGGCACGCAGCTCCGTAGCTGCATCAGCGAGCGCGGCACCTACAAGCGCAGCCGCTGCTGCCAGCTGGACGGGCAGCTATAAGAGCGAGGCCGGCACCCTCTATGTGCCCACCGACGTCGCCAACGGCAAAGACTGGAAAGACGTCAAGTGGCGCGGCGACCTCTCAAACACCGGCCTTGGTGACGGCCCGATGACGCTCGCGATCGATCCGTCGGGTCGCGTGAGTGGCACACTCGCAGGCCCTCTCGGTCCCGCTTTGGTCAATGGTCAACTCGCCGGCGACAAACTCACGGCCTCAATCACACGCCAAACGCCAAGCGACGGCGGTTTCGTCGGCACGTTGGTCGGCGCCATCGCGGACGGTAAACTCACCGGGACGATGAAGCTCTCGCAGCGCGAAGCAAGCGTCATTCGGTCGGCAACATTCTCGGCTGCGAAGAAGTAACCGTCCACGATGCGAGCGCGGCTCCCAGTGGGTAGAAGAGGACAATCGCGACCGCATCGATCCAGCTAAAGACGCCGGGCACTGCGTCGGGCCACTGCACGAACTCAAAGCCGAGCGCCACGATGAATCCCAACAAGAGCCATCGCCTTCGCTCGCTATCATGGCGCCAAACCAGCGACAGCGCCGAACCGAGCGCGTAGGCTGCCATCGCATCGACGAACGATCCGTTGATGAACGCCGGCAGTCGAGACACCAAAGGCAAGGTTCTTGCCCGAACGGTTTCGATCCCCTCAAGGTGCGCCATCCATGCAAGAATGGGTACCTCAAGGCCTCGAAACGCGAGGTAAAACCCCAACCCGAGACCCATTGGCAATCCAACATGCACCAGCCATGGGACGGTTTGGCGCATCAACGACAAATGTACCTGCCAATGCCGCATTGCCGCAAGCCGAGCCTTCATGCTCGTGACGACCACCAAGAGGGAGCTATGAAAAAGAAACTTGTTTCGTTCACGTGTCTGGCTCTGTTCGCTATCTCAGCCCTGGGAACCGGCAAGAAGAAGCCCGAGCCCACCCCCACCCCGGTGGCAACCGCAACGGTGACCCCAGCGAGCGAGCCAACCGGCAAGTCGGCCAGGTCGGGCAAGTCGGCCAAGAAGCCCGCGTCCGATGCGAAGCCTGACCCTGCCGCCGACTACAAGGGGTTCGAGGACGCGAACCTCGACGGCAAGAAGGCGTTCGGCAAAACCGTGCTC
>CAMBEV010000020.1 GCA_945865595.1 Nannocystis exedens
ACCCTTTACAGGGAGATAACGGCCGGCAACTTCGGCGCCAAAGAGGCCCGCTTCGACCAACCCGAGGCGGATGCGCATGCCGGCGGAGAATTGATCCGTCTCGTACCAAATGGGCACGCTGCCCACCGCACCGCCTACGTTTGCGCCGGGGATGAAGAGGGCGCCGATGCCGATGCCGCCGCGCATCTGGCCACTGTTCCGCTTCTTGACCTTCTTGTTTTCGCCTCCGACGGCGTTGGTTGCGGTCGCAGTCTCTTCGACCGACTTGCCCGTTGTGAGCGCTTGCGCGAGGCGAGGGGCGGCGACCGTCACTTCTTCAATGTTGCTGATTTGCAGTTCGCTGCTGTCCACCACGCGATCGCCTTGGGTGGCTTCGGCGACGAGGAACATGTTGTGGCCAAGCTTGCGAATCCGAATGCGATATCCACGGTCGGTGGGCGCGCCGGCACTTCGTAACTTCGCGCAGACCATTTCAGCGGCGGTCGTTGCATCGTTCTCGTCCACGCCATGGTGCGTCCCCAAGATGCAGCCGCCTGCGACGGGACGGTCGACGGCAGGCGCGCTCTCGGTAGGCGCGGTTACGGCAGGTGAAGCTGCGGGTGGGAGCGGAGGCGCACTCGGTGGGGGCGCGGCCCCGGGCTGGGCGACAGCGATTCGGGTGGCTAGTGCAAAGGCGGCGGTAAGGGCTGTATGGCGGATCATGCCGAGAGTGTTAGCACGCGGTGTACCAACGTCGAATCGGGTGAATAAGGGCGTAGAAAACGCGGTTTTCACGCAATGCCGCGGCGAGGTGTGAACGTGGGTTGACAGCCAGTCGGGCGGCGCGGTCCGCTCGCGACTCTTGGTGCTCTTGAAATACGGTGGGCCGGCCGGGACTCGAACCCGGGACCTACGGATTAAAAGTCCGCAGCTCTACCAACTGAGCTACCAGCCCACGCTGCAACCGAAGCAGCAGCGCGCGGAGGTATAGCGAACTTCTCCCTTCTGGCCCACCAAAGAAAATTCTGATCGTCGATCGGATTGAAGTTTCAGGTGTTCTTCCGCGCGCCTATTTGAAGCCGAGGAGGTGCACCACGTACCACTCGCCACGCCAAGAGATCAGCGACGTGACGTCGATGCTCTCTTCCTTACCCTTTGCTTCGAATCGCAGCTGGCTGTGGAGCGCGCGGTAGTAGCCGAGCTTGTTCAGCTCCTCGTGCGGGTCGACCCAGCGCACCTTCTTTTCGGCAACACTCCACCCAATGTAACGCGCACCATTACATTTATCGCCCAGCTGTCCGTGGAGCTTGTGGATGTCGCGCTTGAACGCGCGCACGAGTCGCCCTTTCCAGTCCGCGTTCGGTTCCGGGATGTCTTTGACTTGGTCGTAGGCCTTCGCGGGAAAGAAGAAGGGCACGGCGGCGTCGGGCGTGTCTTGGCAGATCGCGTCGAAGAGAATTTTGGCGTTGCGCTTGAACCGGTCGCTTTCGGTCGACGGCGTGTCGCGGGTTTGTGGAAGCGTTCCTGGATCTGGGTCGGGCGCCGCGGCGTCAGGTCGAACGACCGATGCGCTTGGAGCAATAACGAGCGGGCTGCGCGCGGGATCAAAGCCCGCGGCATCATAAGAAGGGGGCGAACCCGACTGGCAGGCCACACCTGCGACCCCGAGCGCAAGCGCGAATGACTCTTTCGCCCATGCACGGGAACGTTGACGAATCATAGGAGCCTTCGATACCAGTTTCTATTGGAGGTTCCTCGGATGAAACTTATCGCATGCGCGGCAGCACTTACGTCGATCGTTCTCGTGACGGTTGCGTGCAAGAAGCAAGACGAAACGCAACCCCCGCTGACGCCAACGGCCCAACCGCCGTACCCGCAGCCGTACCCGACCGGGACGCAGCCGTATCCGCAGCAACCCTACCCAACGGCCACGCAGCCGTATCCACAGCCGTACCCGACCGCCGTGCAACCCATGCCGACGGCCCCACCCATGGCGACGCCGGGGCCTCTCGCGTTGCCGTGCCAAAATGACTCAACGTGCGGCACATTTAGGTGCAACGTTCAGTTTCAGAAGTGTGCGATGCCGTGCCAGGGCGAGGCTGACTGCATCACAGGCTCGCAGTGCGCCATGGGCATGTGCATCCCCAAGATGGGGCAGTAAGAATCAGCCAGGCTGACTGTGCGCCAACGTTCGGGCTTGGTCCTGGAAGAGCACCTCGACCTTGGTCGCATCGACGATGCGAAGAACGACGCCGTCCCCGAACTTTTTGTGCTTGAGCAGCTGGCCGTCTTCGAAGACGCCCGACATTCTGTACGCCGTAAAGTCTGACACGGCGCGGCCCGCGATCGCCTTTTGCCAGGTCACTTCGCGATCGACGCGCTCTTTTTCTAGCTTCGCTTTCGCGGCGCTCGGGGCTCTCGATGGGCGCGCTCCTGCGGCGGCGCGGGGAGCGCGGGGAGCCCTAGCGGCGCTGGCGGCTGCGGCGCTCGCGGGCTTGCGGTACAAATGCTGCGTATTGCAGGTGAGGCACATCACTTGGTGAGGCTTTGTGGCCTTCATTGACACGACGCGATGGTTGAGATCCATCTTGCACTTGGTGCAATACGAGTCGACTTCGCCGGCAACGCTGGGAGCTTTGGTCATGGTTGGTTATTCCTTCGTCCGGCGGCGTTCGCGGCGTTCTACACGCTTGACGATGACGTCGGTTTTTACGACTGGAGTCGGAACCTGAGCGGGTTCCTCTTCGGTGGGCGAGGCAGGGTCAGTGCCCGATGGGTTGGGTTTGAAACGAATGGTTGTGTTGATTTCGAACTGCACCGTCGTCAGCATTTTTTGCATCTCGCCGGAGACGTTCGTCTGTTCGAGAAAATCGCGTAATTCTTTCGCAACTACGCGAAATAACCCGTTTTTTGTCTCGTCAATTTGCGAAAAGACCACATGGGCGATCTCTTTTGGCAGTTTCAGTCCAGCGGCGAACTCTTTGAGGGTATCGGGGGCTTCCGTTGCCTTTTCAACCCCCCGTTCGACGGCCCATTTGAGCAGATCGCTCACGCCTTCGAGTCTCAGCCGGCGTGGGTCGCGTTCGTCTTTGTCGCTCATGGGGTCTCGCTGAAAACTCGAACCGCAAAACGCGGACGGCCATGCTAGCGCGTTAAGCGGCCATTCGGGACAAGATCCGCCTTGACCCCTCGATCGCCGCGCCGATTGCGGCTTCGTGTATCCGCGACCGCGATTTTCCCCGTGCGCACAAGAAAACGCGTTCGCCATCGATATCGAAGGGGCGCACGTCCACGCAACCGTCGTCCAGGAGCGCATCGGCCCCGGTTGCCAGCAGAGGGGCGTACGCGGCAAGCTCCTCGCAGGTGGCCCACCCTCCGGCGCCCCCGACAACGAAGCCGTCGGCGCTCGCGACCACGAGCGCGTCGAGATGGGCCTCTGCGCGCTGCCCGTCGAGTTGGTAGTAGAGCGCGACAAGTGGATCGTCGCTTCGTTGGGTTCGCCTATCGTCTTTGATCTTCACGCATTCGAATTGTCGAACTGTCGCGAAGCGGTTGTCCAGCTTTCGCCCATCTTATTCGGCGCGCAGCTCACGGCGCCGTTCGCGACGGACCGCCCAAACGTAAGTGGCAGCGCCGACGAGAACCGCAAGCGGTGCACCCACGACGAGCATGCCGAGGAACCAATCGCCGAGAAGCTTCGGTCCCTCGGTAAGGACGTTGTGTCGATTGAGCTCGACCCAGTGTCCGGTTCGAAGGCGATGGGACGCCTGAATTTCTACGAGCGCAACGAGTGGAAGCGTGACGAAGTTACAAATGCGCGATCCGAGAAACGCGTAGAGGCGACTCAGCTTCAGCGGTGTCGCGACGCCGACCGCTATCCACCCATGAACGCCGAGCGCGGGCGAGCACCCCACGAAGAATCCGAGTGCGACCGCCAGTGCAACCTCGCGAGGCGTGGCGCGCTCGTTTTTGGCGGCTTGCCAAAGCGCCCGAAGGCGTCCTCGCAGTCGATCGATTCGGCTTGCCAAGCGGTCGAGTCTATCACTTTCTTGGGATGGCCCACGAGAGCGGTGTAGGCATGAAGCGTGAGGCTCTCTGAGGCAAAGGACGCGTTCTTGCGGCACCTTGCGTCCGAGCGCCGTGCTTCGCCCCACACCGTCGCTGCCTATCGACGCGACCTCTCTCAGCTTGTGCTCGCGATTGAGCCGAAGGCAGAAACGATCGACGCGATCGATGCGTTTGCCCTGCGTTCTTGGCTGGGTCAGATTGCCCGTGGCGTGACGTCGACCACCGTGGCACGAAAGATCGCCGCCGCGAAAAGCTGGATGCGGTGGTTGCGCAAGCGTGGGCATATCGTCAACAATCCTGCCGATGCGCTGTCGAGTCCGAAGGTGCGTCGCAAATTGCCGACGCTTGTAAGCGCCGAGGTCGCCGGCGATGTCATCGCGATCGCCGATGGTCAGAAATTTGCCGTGCTTGAGAAAGTAATCGTCGAGTTACTTTACGGTTGTGGCCTCCGCGTGAGCGAACTCGTTACGCTCAATACCGATAGCTTCGAACTCGACGAGGCAACGCTGCGCGTCCTCGGCAAGGGGAGCAAAGAACGGATGGTGCCGCTCGGCGCAAAGGCGCTGCAGGCGCTTCGGGCCTACCTTGTGCAACGTTCGACGATGCGCGGAAGCGAGTCAGTCGCGCTCTTGCTGACCGCTCGCGGCGCTCGCCTCAACGTTCGCGCGGTTCAGAGAATCGTCAAGCGGCTTGGCGCTCTTGGCGCTGGGCGTGCCGACCTGCACCCTCACGCGCTTCGACACGCTTGCGCGACTCACATGCTCGAGGGCGGCGCCGATCTGCGCGCCATTCAAGAGCTCCTCGGTCATGCGTCGCTTTCAACCACACAGCGCTACACGCACCTCTCTATGGAGCAGCTGACCCGCGTTTACGATGCGGCTCACCCGCTCGCAGGCAATGGCAAGCAACGTTGAGCTCGCCGCGCAGCGCGAAGAGCGATAAGAAAAGCCGTGCTCTTGGGTTGCCTTCGTCGCATCTCGTACGCCGCATGCGGGGCGGTTGTCGCGGCTCTCGTGGTGAGTCTTGTGGAGTCACGAGGCGTGCACGCGCTGGAAGACGGAGCGCAGCTTGGCGCGCAAAGTGTAACCGTGCGCGCCATATTTGGCCTGCTCGTCCCGGTTGCCCTGGCCGTCGCCGCAGGCGTTTCGGCGGCCGCCCTGTTTCTGTGTCCGTCGCGTCCGTTTGGTCTGTCCGCCGTGTTCGCCAAACTTCGTGGTGCCACGGTGTTCGAGCGCACAAGAACCGCCGCCCTCATGCCGCTCATGATCGTGGGGTTGTTCGTGTGGCTCGTCGCAGTCGCCAACATTGCGCGCCGCGTGCTGGGCGTGGGCACCGCTCATGGCGTGGGTCTCGAGCTCGCAGTGGCGAGCCTCGCATGCTTTGTTGTGCTCGCGGGTTTGGTGCTTGGCCTCCTCCTTCCCGTGCGTCGGGTCCTTGCACACGTGTCGGAGCACACCGCGCTTGCTGTGGATCCCGTAGTGACTGCAGCTGCCGCGCTAACCATTTGCGCAGTCGCATTCGCAATTGGCGTGAACGCGGGTGACACGAGCGGCAACGGTGCTTCGCCGGTCGGCGTTTTTGGCGTGTTCAAGCGCGCCGAGCTCGACCTGCGCCCGATGTGGGCGCTGTTGTCCATCGCGGCTGCGTCGTATGTTGCGCCAGCGTTGCTTTGGAATCACGGCCGCGGCTTCGGTCGCGTCTTGGCCACTGCAACGATTGCGCTTCTTCCGTTGCTTGAAACGCGTTCCCTCGCGACGCGCCTCAACGCTGATGAACTGCTCGCGCGTGCGATCGAGCGAGGGGCGCGGCTGGGCAAAACAGGACTCGTCGTGTTACGAAAGGCCACAGACCGCGATAAGGATGGCTTTTCTCCGCTCTACGGCGGTGGCGATTGCAACGATGCTGACAAGGACATCAACCCGGGCGCACTCGACATACCGGGCAACGGCCTTGACGAAGACTGCTCCGGGACCGATCTGCCGGCCCCCCAGAAGCCGCTTGCGCCGAAGGTGGGCCTCGGGGCAAAGATCGAAAGCGATCTTAACGTGCTCTTTATTACGATTGACACGTTGCGGACCGACGTCGGCTTCATGGGTTACCCAAAGCCAGTGACGCCGAATCTCGATAAACTCGCCGAAAAGTCGGTCGTCTTCGATCGGATGTATGCCATGGCGTCATACACATCGAAGAGTCTGCCGCCGCTGCTCATTGGGAAATACCCGAGTGAAACGCAGCGCGATGGAGGCCACTTCAACGTCTACGCGCCAAGCAACGTGTTCGTTCAAGAACGCCTGCAGCAGGCGGGCATCCACACGCTCGGTGTGGTTTCACATTGGTACTTCACGCCGAAATTCGGATGGGCGCAGGGGACCGACACCTTTGATGTCAGCGCCATTCCGCCAGGGCCGGCTGGCGATAAAGATAACGCGACAACGAGCGCGCAGGTCACGGACGCAACCGTCAAGCTGCTTTCCAATGGCGAACACAGCGGCAGGCGTTTCTTCATGTGGGCGCACTACGTCGACCCGCATGCGGAATACGTGAAGCACGAGGGCGCGCCTGACCTAAAGCGTTCAGGTCCTGGCGGTGAAGTCAAGGCGCTTTACGATGGCGAAGTCTGGTTTGTCGACAAGCAAGTCGGCAGGTTGATTGACTTTGTGGCGTCGCAGCCGTGGGGAAAGAATACGGCCATCGTGGTGACTTCCGACCATGGCGAGGCATTCGCCGAGCACGGCATGAGCTGGCACGGCGTTGACCTGTGGGAGTCGCTCGTGCGCGTTCCGATGCTCATGTATGTGCCCGGGATGCGCCCCCATCGCGTTCCATTGAAGCGCGGGCAGATCGATGTGGTGCCGACGTTGCTTGATCTGATGCGAGTGCCGCAGCCTCCACCTGGCGAGCTATCAGGTGAGAGTTTGCTGCCCGACCTCTTTGCGAAGAGCGAGGCTGACATTGTCGAAAAAGACGTCTACCTCGACATGCCGCCAGGCCCGTACACGCAGATGCGCCGCGTGCTCATTCGCGGAAAAACGCCCGGCAAGAAACTCATTCACCTCGGCGGTCGCCAATACCAACTCTTTGACCTCGAGAACGATCCCGCAGAGCTGCGTGACTTGTCGCGCAACAAGGCGGAGCTTGAGCCGATGGTGGAGGCCTTCGGTCAGAAGCGCGCGGGGCTACGCGAGATCTTCGTCGCTCCGTCGAAGCCCGCGGAGTGACGCGCCGGTCCGGGTCAGCGCGGGGTTGGTCGCAGAACCACGCGGTCGCGCATGGACACGAGGAAAGCCCGCAGGTCGTTCGGTCCGTGGGTCGCAATCGCGTGCACACGAACAAGATCGAGTCCTTCGTATGCGTGCACAATGATGTTCCGAAAGCCCGCGGCCCGGGCGAGTCGTTCGCCGAGGTCTGAATCGATCACTCCCGCGCGGGATAACCGCCTAAAAGCGTCCGCATAGGTCGCAGGCGTGCCCAGCGAAAGCTTGGCGCACGCCGACATTGCGAGATCGATAACGATTTGGAGGGCCTGCCACAGATGCAGCACCACTGAGTCTGCTGCGTCTGAGCCGGGCGCGAGGTCTCCTGGCGCTTGCGGTAGCTTCTCTGCAACGCGCTTCAAGTGCCGCTCGACCGCCATGACCCGCTCGGCGAAGACTGCCGCATCCATCGTGCCCATCAGCCAAGCTCCCTCAAAACTTCGTTGTGTGCTTCGCGCAAGATCGGCTCTGCATCACACCAAAAATCAACAGCCTCAAGCCAGAAGCGTTCCCAGGAGTTGTCCCGTGTCATCAGAACTTGTCCGTCGCGCGCCGCCGCGTAGCGCAAGACGCCACTCGCCCGTGCAAGATCGACGACATCGATATGGTCCGTCCCAACGAGTTCCGACAGGTCGCGTGCAAGTGCGCTGATATCGAGGTCACTCCCTCCGATATAGGCGAAGTCCCAATCAGAGTGCTCGGCGGCTTCGTCCCGCGCCCGGGACCCGATAAGAGCGAGGCACGCGAGCATTGGGTGCGCCGACGTGATGCGCTCAACTGCGGTTTCGGGGAAGCTCACGGGCACGACGGAAGCTTAGCATGCGTTCACTCCCCCGGAGTCCGCGCCTTGCTTGCCAAAGGAGCGTCCCTGTTTGAGTGACATGGACAGTTGCTTGCGAAGGCAGGCGGAAGATACGTTGGGCTGTGGACCACGCTGCCGGTGAGAACCTTCGATGCGAGTAGAGCGCGCTGATCTCGAGGCGAGTCTCGCCGCCCTCAGGGCTGAGGTCCGCGATCCCAGTGCCGGCCTCTTCGGGCCGGGCTCTGCGGCTTGGACCATTGGCCGAGAGAGCATCCTGATCTCCGGTGGTGGCTGCGCGGCGCTTTTGCAGCTTGCGCACCCTTATGTAGCTCACGGAGTTGCAAACCACTCGGTTACGCTCACTGACCAGCGCGGACGATTCCAGCGCACGTTTGCGAACGTATTTGCGATGACCTTTGGCGACCTCGACCACGCGATTTCATCATCGCGCCGCGTCTTCGGCACCCATGAGCGCGTGCGGGGTCCGATCACTGAGACCACCGGAGGGTTCGAGCAGGGTCACCTTTACGATGCCAATCACGAAGAGGCGCTTTTTTGGGTGCACGCTACGCTCGTCGATACGGCGCTCAAGGTGTTTCATCTGTGGGTGAGGCCGCTCAAGGATGGGGAACGTGAAGCGTATTATCAAGAGATGAAGCGCCTCGCGCGCCTATTCGGAATCACCGATCGTGTCATGCCGAAGGCGTGGAGCGACTTTGAGATTTACTTCGACAAGATGGTGAACGAAGTGCTTGCCGTCGGTACGCCAGCGAGGGAGATCGCCGCTGCCATTCTCGCGGCGCCGCATGTCGCGGTTGAGCCTGCGTTCGCTGGCCTTCGCAACGCAACCGCAGCGCTCCTGCCGGCAAAAATGCGCGAGCAATTCGGCTTCGCTTTCGGGAAAAAAGAGCAGCTCATTTTCAACGTGATGCTGCGGAGTGAGCGACCGGTATACCGCCTTTTGCCACCACAGCTGCGCTATTTCCCCGCGTATCAGTCGGCGATGCAGCGCGTGACGAGGCGTCGCTCCACGCGCCGCGATCGGTGGGGTCGGCAAGCTCATCGGTGGATGGTGAAAGCGCTGCTTGGTTCCGCCAAAATGGCTGCCGCCAAGTAAGCCGGGTGCGCGCTGTTCATTCCGAGCTAGAATCGGCTCCGGAAGTAGCCCCGGCCAGGAACGAGCGGAGGATTTCATGAGCGGCGTGGTCATCGTCGGTACACAGTGGGGCGACGAAGGAAAAGGTAAGCTTGTTGACCTTTTCACCGAAGAGGCCGATTGCGTGGTTCGCTACGCTGGCGGGCCCAACGCCGGGCACACGCTCGTTGTGGGGAGTGAGCGCATCGTGGTGCGGCTGGTTCCCAGTGGCATTCTGAGACCCAAGGTGCGCTGCATCCTGGGGCAGGGGATGGTCGTCGACGCAACGACGCTCTTGTCGGAGATCGACGAACTGACCAAGCGCGGGCACGAATGCCTTTCGCGTCTCGTGCTGAGCGATGCGGCGCATCTGATCCTTCCGTACCACACGCTGGTCGACGGGCTGCGTGAGGCCCGCCCTGGGGGCATCGGGACGACCAAGCGTGGGGTGGGCCCTTGTTACGAAGATAAGGTGGCTCGCCGCGGCGTCCGTCTCGGACTCCTGCGCCATCCCGGTAGGCTCCGCGAAGTTGCAGGTAGCGCCCTCGAAGCATGGGCGCCAACAATTGTGGCGCTCGGCGGAAAAGTTCCGTTGCTTGACGAAGTGCTTTTGCAAGTGCAGGCGGTCGCTGGGCGACTCGTTCCACTGCTTGCCGATACGGGTCGCGAGGTCCATCGGGCACTCGCTCAGAAGCAGCGCGTTCTCTTTGAGGGCGCACAGGGAACGTTGCTCGATATCGATCACGGAACGTACCCGTTCGTCACGTCGTCTTCGGCAGCCGCTGGAGGCGCATGCATCGGAAGCGGCGTCGGCCCACGTGCGATCGATCGCGTGGTCGGGCTCGTGAAGGCATATTGCACGCGGGTGGGGGAAGGGCCCTTCCCAACGGAGCTGCATGAAGAGACTGGCCAACGTCTGCGTGACATCGGACGCGAGTACGGTTCGGTCACGGGCCGGCCTCGTCGTTGCGGGTGGCTCGATCTCCCTGCGCTGCGCTACGCGGCGCGCATTAACGGGCTCGACGCGTTCGCTCTGACGAAGCTCGACGTCCTCACGGGGTTCGAGAAAATCGGCGTGTGCGTTGCGTACAAGACCGAAAATGGCGTGACCGACGAGTGGCCGAGCGAGGGTGTCGAGAACGTCAAGCCGGTGATCGAAATGTTCGAGGGGTGGTCTGAAACGTTGGGCCACGCGCGATCGGTTGAAGATTTGCCAGCTGCGGCTCGCCGCTACGTCGAGTTCATTGAGGCGCAGGTCGGGGCGTCAGCGCTGGTCATCAGCGTGGGGGAGCGCCGCGACGAGACCATCGCACGTGGCCCTCTGTTTGAAGTTCGCACAACTTGAGTTAGCGTGGCGCGCATGTCGGTTGCGCAATTCGATACGCTCGTTGAGATTTTTGAACACGCCATCAAGACGCACGCGTCGCGCCAGCTCTTTGGCACCAAGCGCGACGGCGCCTGGACGTGGCTCTCCTACGCTGAATTCGGCAAGCAAGTTGACGGTATGCGTGGTGGCCTTGCGGGTCTTGGGATCGGTAAGGGCGACGCCGTAGCCATCATTGCGAACAACCGCGTCGAGTGGGCGGTGGCCGCGTATGGCACCTACGGTCTCGGCGGAACATTCGTGCCGATGTACGAAGCTCAGCAGGTTAAAGAGTGGGAGTTCATCCTCAGCGACTGCGACGCCAAGCTGCTCGTCGTCTCGACCAAGGCGATCCTCGAGAAGGCGCTCCCTTTGCTCGACAAGCTTCCGAAATTGGAAGGCATCGTCTGCATCGAGCCTCTCGCCTCTGGGGTCGCCTCGAGTAACTCCCGCGTTCACGCGTACGACGCGCTCGTTGCCACGAAGCCAGCGCCGCTGGTGAAAGTCGATAAGACGGACGTTGCAGGGCTCATCTACACGAGCGGTACGACAGGCAATCCCAAGGGGGTCATCCTCACGCACCACAACCTTGCGTCGAACGTGAGTGCGATTCACGCGATCTTCCCGATGTCGACTGAGGATCGTTCGCTGTCGTTCTTGCCTTGGGCGCACTCGTTTGGGCAAACGCTTGAGCTCCACGGCCTTTTCTCCATGGGGGCAAGTGTTGCCATCTGCGAGGGTGTCGACAAGATTCTTGACAACCTTCTTGAGGTTCAACCGACGCTGCTTTTCAGCGTTCCGCGCATCTTCAATCGTCTCTACGCCGCGGTGCAGAAGCAACTTGCGAGCAAGCCTGCGCCGATCCAATCACTCGTGGCTGCGGCGCTTGTGGCGGCAACCAAGAAGCGCGTGGGCAAGCCCGTAGGTTTCCTCGAGGGTGCGGCTCTCACGCTCGCCAATAAGCTCGTGTTCTCAAAGGTGCGTGCGCGCTTCGGCGGAAGGCTTCGCTACGCGTTCAGCGGCGGCGCGGCGATCAGCAAGGAAGTTGCTGAGTTTATTGATGGAATCGGCGTCACGGTCTTCGAAGGCTATGGACTCACGGAGACGAGCCCCATCGCAACTGCCAACTATCCGAACAATCAAAAACTGGGTTCGGTCGGCAAAGCGATCCCGCACGTTCGCATTTGGATCGACACGGCCGCCACTGATGGCCGCGCGGACTCGGCCTTGAAAGAAGGCGAGATCGTCATTTACGGACCCAACGTCATGCGCGGCTATCACAACCGGGCCGAAGAAAACGCGGCTGTCTTTACGAGCGATGGCGGCTTTCGTTCAGGCGATATGGGATACGTGGACGGTGAGGGCTACCTCGTCATTACGGGGCGCATCAAAGAGCTCTACAAGCTTGAGAACGGCAAATATGTGGCGCCGGCTCCGCTCGAGGAGCAATTCAAGCTTTGTCCGTTCATCGCGAATCTCATGGTGTACGGCGACAACAAGCCACACAACGTTGCGCTGATCGTCGCCGCGGAGGTGCCTCTCAAAGAGTGGGCGGCTGCGAATGCTCTGTCCGGCAAGTCCGTTGACGAACTCGTAAAGGAACCTGCCGTTCGAGAATTGTATAAAAAGCAACTGGACCACTACGGCGAGGCCTTCAAAGGTTTCGAATCGATTAAGGATTTCGCGCTCATTACGACCGATTTCACGACAGACAACGGAATGCTCACCCCGAAGATGAGCCTCAAGCGCCGAGCGGTCATTGAGGCCTACGGCGACCTTCTCGCGAGCCTCTATAAAGCGTGACTAGTCGCAGCCTGTTTCGCACGGCCTCGAGCGTCGGCATCGTTTGCGCCATCGGCGTTGCGTGTTCACGCTCGGCGCCTGTTACAAACGATGCCGCACCCTCACCCCAACCCTCTCCCATCAGACTGGGAGAGGGAGCAGATGGTGGCGACGCTTCAGCCGCCGCAGGAGCGCCGTGTCCTCCTGACATGGCCTATGTCGACACGATGTTCTGCCCGGAGATCGAGCGTGAGTGCCTCGACCTTGAGCACGAAGAGCCGAACCATCTGAAGATTTGCCATCGCTTCAAAGAGGGTTCGAACCAGTGCAAAACGAAAGAAGAGCGTCGCCAGTTCTGTGTCGATCGCTACGAGTACCCGAACCAGGCAGGCGCGCACCCAGTGTGGAATGCGACCTGGTATCAAGCGCAAGCGACCTGCGGCGCGAAGGGCAAGCGTCTCTGTTGGTCAAGCGAGTGGACTGCCGCGTGCGAAGGCCCTGAACACACGCCGTTTCCGTACGGTTGGCAGCGCGATCACGACACCTGCAACATGGACAGTTTCTTCATCGACCCACGCAAGGGTGATGGCGGATTTCTCTTCTCGTCGCGCAACAAAGAGGTCCAGCTCAAAGAGTTGTCACGCCTCGATCAGAGTGTGCCGTCTGGTGCACTCGCGGGATGCAAGAGTGGCTTCGGTGTCTACGACATGCCAGGCAACTTTGACGAATGGGCGATCTCGGATCAGAAGCCGATGGACAAATCAAAGTGGGCTGGGCTCAAAGGCGGCGCGTGGGGACACGTCCGCAATGCCTGCAGGCCCATGAGTTTCAGTCACACGCCCGAAGAGTGGTACTATTTTTGGTCGTTCCGCTGCTGCAAAGACGCCGAGGGCGCGCCGGTGTGGGAGCCTCCGCCGGGCCACATGCCAGCGCCGAACGTTGAGCCGCACGACGAGTTTCCAGAACCGGTCGTTGCGATCCGTGCGCCCGGACCGTCGAAGACGAAGTTTGGTCGCAGCGACCGCAACAGAAAGAAGTGATCGCTTAAGGCCGGTCTCTCAGTCGGCGCCAGTCAAGCAACGGAACCTTTGTGTCTGCGAGGCGGTATTCGACGACCTTTCGTTCGCCCACGGCGTCGCCTCCAATCTGAAACGGTACGGGTCGGTTGAACGTCATGCGGATGCCCGTTGTAAACCAGTCGGACATGCCCGGCATGGGATGGCGGCCGAACCAAAGTTCACGAATCATCGAAAGCGCCTTGAGCGGATGGCCATCGTAAACGCGGAAGTTCCCAAACCCTGGAAGTCGCTCCGCAAAAGGGAATGCGCGAAATCCGTAGCCAAATGCGGTCGTGGTGGCGAACCCCGTGACGCCGAACGTGCCCTCGTAAAGGACGGTTCCTTTTTTCGCACCGGGTAATCGAACGAGGTTGCCGGCGGGGTCGATCGTGAACACTTCATCGCCGAGATTCTCGACGACCATGCTCGGCCTTTTCTGAACGAGCGCTTTGGGAACAGTCCGAGTGACAATAGCGGTCAGGTAGCCGTAGATGCTTTTCGTCAGAAGCGTTGCGCCCTTCGCTTCTTTGAGTTGGTCCTTGTAGTCGTTCAGGATCATGCCGTCCCAGCCGGAGCCGGCGAACGGACAGAGTTGGCCCTCGACGTCGACCACGCCAAAGTCGCGCGTCGGGAATGCGCCCGGTGATTGGGCGAGCAGCCGCAGCGTTTCGCCCAGCTTGAGTGCGCCGGTTGCACGTGCCCATCCGTTGCCTGTCCCCAGGCGCAACAAGCCCACCGTAGGAAACGGTCCCGAAGGGTTGACGCGGCGGATTGCTGTGAGCAACGCCATGGCCGTGCCGTCGCCACCAGCCGACAAGATGCAGCGGGCTTCAGGTAAGATTCTTAACCATTGCTCAATCTCTTCGGGCGTTCGCGTTAGGCGTACGTTGGCACCCTTGAGCGCGCGGCTGATCTCGGCGGCGACACGCCGGCCCCCGCGCTTCGCATTCGCATTGACGAGTACCGCGATGCCTCGACCCGGGTCACTCATGCCTCGCTCAGCCCTTCTTGAATCGCCCTACGCACCGCGTCCATCAACAGCGCCCGGCCCTCCGCCTTCGCAGGAAATGTGGAGGGATCGATCGCCTTCATAATCGTAACCGTCACAGATACTTTTGATAGGCTGCGCGCCGAGCTTCGCGACAGAATTCGATGCGTGCCGTTGATGGCCACAGGCAGGATCGGCACGCCCGCGTCCTGTGCGAGATGGAAGCCACCCTTCTTGAACGGGAGCATACTCGCGGACGGACTCCGCGTCCCTTCAGGAGCGAGCCACACGCTCATGCCGGCATGAAGGAGAGACCGCGCGTCCGCTAAACTCGCCACTGCACGATCGCGTCGCGATCGATCGATCGATACAAAGCCTGCCGCGCGAAGGGCAGGGCCGAAGACGGGAATCCGAAACAGCTCGGCCTTGGTCACCATCCGCATGTTCGAGCCGAGCACGGCGAACAAGACAGGGATGTCGTAGTGCGACTGGTGGTTGCTCATCACGAGGTGGTGGCGCTCACCGATATTTTCACGACCCGATACTGTGAGCAGAAGCTCAAGATTGTTGACGACCTTGATCGACCAACTCTCGAGCCGACGGTTGCACGCGTCATGCGTCACGGTTCCCTGCGCGGACTCGAGCACCGTTTGCGTCGAGATCGCTAACGTCTCGTAAACATTGCGCAGCGAGAGTGCCAGCGACCTTTGGCCTCCACCCATGGGCAGCCACATTACTCCACGTATGGGCCACTAAGCCCGCGAATCTTGAGCATTGTAAGAACTCGAGGCCGGGCTCGACGATTGCTTGAAGTTCCAAAGAAGGGTCGCGTAGCATCAGAGGTCGAAATAGGCCCAAAATCCCATGGAAGATACGACGCTGCGTAAGACGCTGGGGTTGCTCCAGCACGATAGTTACAACGCTCAGGCCTGGGCTGAGCTCTCGCTGTTTCTCGACCGCGACGGGATTGCTCCGCATGAGCGATCGCGGGTCGCGAGTTTGCTTGGCGCCGCTCGCATGGCCCATGAAGCGCATCGCGAATTTGATGCGGCGACGCAATTGGCGAGCATGCAAGCGACATTGCTTGAGGGCTCTCCTGGCGAGCTCGAAGCGGTTTCGGATCTCGCGCGACTCGCCGACGAGGACGCAGCCGACGATCGCATGGCTCGGCTCGCTTATCACAAGGTGGCGGCTCTTGATCCAACGGCCGGTTGGGTGCGCGAACCGCTCGCAAAAATTGAGCAGCGATCCACGCGGTTGAGCGAGCTGTTGGGTAAGCTGGTTGATGATATTGATCGAACCCATGAGCCGGCGGCGCGACTAGCGCTGTTGATCGAAGCAGGGGAGCTCGAGTTTCGCGCGAGTCGAAGCGGCGACGACGAAGACGAGGAGGCGCGCGAGAAATGGGCCACTGCGAGCCGGGGGCATCTGCTTGAGGCCCTCTCGCTCGACGCTCGTAACAGGCGAGCCGCAACACTCCTCGAATTGCTATTCGCGGGGCGAGGGGAGTGGGCTGAGCTTGCCAACGTTCTTCAGCGTCACGCGACAGCGATCGATGGAAAAGACGAACGCGCTCAGCTCCTTTTTCGGGCAGCGAAAATAGTTCACGTGAAATTGCAAAATCTCGAGGGCGCGGCAGGTCTCTACAGAGCGGTCGTTGATCTGTCGCCCGGTCACGATGAAGCGACGCCGGCGTTGGTTGATTTCTATAACGAGCAGGAAAATTGGGAAGCGCTCGTGGGCCTCTACGAGTCGCAGCTCGCCAGGCAGTCGCTCACCGATCCGGGCATCGCACTGCAGGTTGCGATGCTCAACTGGAAGATGCGCGATCGCCCTGACCTTGCGGAGCCTTACTTCGAACGGCTGCGTCAGGTTGAGCCGGCGCATCCGGGCATGCTCTCGTTCTTCCGTGGTTGGTGTGACGAGCACGGCGAGACGGTGCGGTTTGCAAACATCTTGCGGGAAGCCGAGCGCGGAATGCATGAGGGGCCTGAGCGCGCTTCGGTCGCTGCCGAACTTGCGCGCCTCGCCGAAAAGAGCACCGACGCGAAAAAGGCGATTGAGCACTGGCGCACGACGCTGCGAAACGATCCAAAGAGCGTTGAAGCGCGCGAATCGCTCAAGCGCCTTTACCGTGAACACGGAGAGTGGGCAGCGCTGTCCGAGCTCCTGCGGGCAGAGCTCGATGCTGCGCCTGACACAGTCAGCGATCCGGCCGCCGATGCTACCGGCGATGTGCAGAGGCGACTCGGCATCCTCAAAGAAATGGGTGAGCTGTATCGCCGTCAGGGCAAGAGTGAAACCACGCTGGTTACAATCTTTAGTCAAATTGTTGAACTAGCGCCTGACGATCGCGAGGCCTTGCTCGAGCTCGCGCGCATTGACGAGGCGCTCGGGCGGTGGCGTGAGTGGCTCGCTGTGCAAGCCAAGCTGGCTGCGATCGAGACGGACCCCGCAACGAAGGCGGAGCGATTCCGCAGCATCGCGCGTCGCTGGCTTGAGCAGTTTTCAAACGCGCAACAAGCCGCTGAAGCGTATGAGCACGTTCTCGCGATCGAGCCGAGTGACGCGGAAGCTTTTTCAAAGCTCCAGGAACTTTACCAAAAACGAAGGGCGTATCCTGCCCTCGCAACGCTCCTAGAGAACTTCATCGAGTCCAGCGGCGGCACCGCCCTGCAGTGGCTCGAGCTCGCCAAGCTCATGGGCGAACGGCTTGGCAGGCCGGCGGACGCGCTGAAGTGGTACCGCCGAGTGCTCGAGGCTGAGCCCGACCGCACCTCTGCGTTGGATGGATTCGAAAAAATCGCGGAGCGCGAGAAAGACTACGCGTCGCTTATTTGGGCCTGCGAGCGTCGGGTGGTCAATGCGACTGACGATGCTGCGCGGTCACTCGTCTATCTGAAATTAGGAGCCCTCTACGGCGACAAACTGGACGACGCCGACCAAGCCGCGCGGGCCTACGAGCAGGTGCTGCGACTGAGCCCTGGGCAGCCAAAAGCACTGCGCATGTTGCGCGATATTGCCTGCGGATCCCGTGATCTCGAGATGCTCGAGAGTCTCTATGGCAACGATCCGGCTCACGTCGCAGACGGCCTTGCACACGCTGCCGATGCCTGTAGCGATAGCGCGTTCAAGATCGAAGTGTTGCTTCATGCCGCTGAGTGGGCGGGCCTCGCCGGTCCTGAACTGGCGGTACGTCTCTATGAGAAGGTGCTGGCGTCCTCGCCGGCTGAGGCGCGCGCTTTGACCGCACTCGTTAGCGCCTACGAAGCTGCGGGCAAGCATCAAAAGCTCCTTCCTCTCTATGCGACGCTCGCGTCGACGGCGCCTTCAGTCGAAGAGAAGGTTAAGTGGCTTGAGAATAGCGCGGTGGTCGCCGCGAGGGTGGGGGACGCTGGGGCTGCATACAGTGCGTCGAGTCAAGTGTACGCGCTCGCCCCAGAGGACGCGGGCGCGTTCGATCGCTTTGTCGCAAGCGCTATGGATGCTCGAAAGGAAGCGCTCGCGGTCGGTATCCTGAGCAAGCGTCTGCAGGACGCAAGTTCAACAGAAGAGCGGCGGCAGTTACTCACGACGCTAACCAAGCTCTACGCCGATCGTCTCGGCGACATGGATGAGGCGGCGCGTCTAGGCAAACAACTCTTCGAGAGTGCGCAAAATGATGGCGCCATAGTTACATTTTACGACGCACTGCTAAGGCGTGCGGACCGGCGGGACGACCTCAGGGCCCTGTTTGCATATCGAATTGAGCATGCCGAACCGGTGGCGAGCGTTGCATTGTTGAACGAACTTGCCGAACTCGAATCGTCGGTGTTCGACGATTCAGAACGTGCTCGAGCATGTTACGAATCGATTCTTGCGATCGACCCGGAGGAACTCGCTGCGCGCCGATCCATCGTGCGCCTGCTGCGTGAGGCCGGTCGCTATGCGGATGCCGCGCGATGGCTTGAGTCGGAAGCGCCAGGTGAAGGCGCCGCTGCCAAGGGCGCGCGGTTGCTCGAGCTCGCCGAGGTTCACACGTCATCCGAGAAGTGGAACGATGCGTTCGTCACACTCAGGAGTGCAATTGAGCTTCTCGGTCCAACCTCTGAGGCCATAAAGCTCGCTGAGCGTCTACTCCCGCAGGCTCAAGTGCGGCCGAAGGCCGCTCGATTGCTCGTGGACGCTTACTCGGCGCTCGGGCTATTCGACAAGCAAGTTGACGTGATGGAAGTGCTCATTGCGACCGCTGCGTCACAAAAGGACCGACTCGCGCTTTACCTTCAGCTTGTCGATTTGCACGAGCACAAGCGTGGCCATGACTCGGCGGCGTTCGAGGTGCTCCTTCAGGTCGTGGACGAGGTCACGGACGACCTTGCGCTCTGGGACCGCCTTGCGGTTCTTGCGAAGCGGATGGGAAGCACCGACCGCTACATCGCAACGCTCGAGAAAACCCTGCCGCCGAATGGCGAGGTGCTGCTTTCTCCGGCGGTCGAAATTGACCTCGCCGAACGGATTGGGACGCTGCTCGAGGAGCGCCTCGGTAACGTTGAGGGCGCTTGCGCTTATTGGCGCCGAATTCTGAATCGTGACCCCACACACGCACGCGCGTTTGCGAAGCTGAAGAACGCGCTTCTTGCGAAAGAGGCGTGGCCCGAACTGGGGGTGCTGTACGAGCGCATCGTTGATGGGTCGGTGGCGGTGTCGATCGACCTCTTGGTAGAGGCGGCAAACTTCGCTGAGGAGTTTCTGCGAGATGAGGCACGCGCCGTTCGCATATTTGAACGGGTACTTGCGCTCGACCCTGCGCACGAAGTCGCCTTCTCACGACTCGAGACACTTTATGCGCGCGAGCGATCTTTTGAGTCGCTAGCGCTGCTCTGGGAAGCGTCGATCGAACGCGACCCGTCCAACGAGCGTCGTGTGCGTCTCAGCACGCTCTACCTAGACGAGCTTGCGGACCGCCCAGCTGCGCTTGCGCACGCGTCGGTCGCGCTGCAAAGCGATCCCTTGATGGAGGCCGCTTCAAGGGTGCTGGAGCGATTCACCAGCAACGCGCCGAAGGGTGCTGACGAGCACTCGCGAAATGCGGCGCTCGCACTCGAAACAGCCTATCTAGCTCGCGGAGACGCAGTCGCACTAGCGCAAATTCTCGAGTGGCTAGTGGTCAATATTCATGACGATGCAGAGACACGCTTGCGCAAACTTGCGGATCTCTACGAGGACTCGCTTGGGAACGATGACAACGCCCTCCTCGCATGGCGGCGGTTGGTCCTCATGTTGCCCGCGGATGTGCACGTGCGTGAACGATTCCTTGACGTCGCAAGGCGTGTTGCGTCGTTCGAGCGCGCCGTAGAAACACTTCGTGAGGCTGAAGCATCAGTCGAATCCCCAGACGCAAAGAGCGACCTGCTGCTCGAAATTGCGCGCATCGAAGAGGACTCCCTTGGCCATGTGCGTCAGGCGATCGATGCACTCGAGCGCGTGGTCAGCTTGTCCGCATCCGTGGACGCAACGCTCACGGCTGCGCGTGGACTTGAGCGCATCGCACAGAGCACGGGTGAACATGAACGTCTCGCGCGAGCGCTCGAAGCGCAAGCGGGCGCCGTTTCCGAGACTGAGAGGGCACCACTTCTGTCGAGGCTCGGCGATTTGTATCGCGACGTGTTGCGAGATCCGACAAAGGCAATCGATGCGTTTCAGCGCCTTCGCGCAGTCGACGCGAACAACGAACACGCGCTGCTGTCGCTGGACGTGCTCTATGCGGAGACCTCGCAGTTCGAGCTGCTGTCCGAAATCCTTTCGATACGTGAATCGGGTGAGAACGATCCCCTCTTGCGGCACGAGATTCTCGTACGCCTTGGCAATCTCTACGCGAACCGGCTGAGTAAGCCTGAAGACGCGATCGTCGCCTACAGACTGGCGTTCGACGATCGTCCGGCTGGCAATGAAGCCGACGCATTGCTTTCGCTCTACGCGGCACGTTCGGAGCATGCCGAGAGCGCCGAAGTGCTCGAGCGCTTGCT
>CAMBEV010000021.1 GCA_945865595.1 Nannocystis exedens
GTGCTTCATGAAGAGCGCGTTGTTGCCGCCAAGGACTTCATCGACGACCGCATGCACGTTGAGGTCATGCTCAAGCGCTTGAAAGTGAGGCTCAAGCGCGCGCATGGTGATGGCGTCGCCAAGACCGAATCGCTTCGCCCAGTCGTCGAGCACGTCTTCAGGTGTGCGCCACGCGATGGCTGAGTTGATCACGGTGCTGCCACCAACGCAGCGACCTTGAATCACGGGCATGAACACGCGGCCTTCAAGCGCCTGAAATGAGCCATCGCGAAACAGATTGAGAAATGCGTAGCCCGCTTCTTTTTTGAACTCACGCGTTCGCACGTAGGGGCCCTCTTCGGCAATCGCGACCGAATAGCCGGCGCTCGCGAGCTCGTGCGCGGCAACGGCGCCCGACGCACCCGAACCGATCACGATGAAGTCGTAGGCCTCGTCAATAGGTAACCGAGCGAGTGCACAATCGGTCACACTGCCTTCGGGCAAATCGTCATCGGCGTAGCGTTCGGTGCTCATGGGATTTTCGATGGAGAACGGACGAGCTGCAGGAGGGGCCGAGGCGTCGCCGTGATCCGCGCACGATTGGCCGGGTGGGCAGCATAAAGAAGCGCGCCCGCGCCCTTGAGCACCGCCACCAACTGACGCAGAAAGTAGTTCGGATGGTAAAGTAACTTGTAGAGTGCCTTCTCGCGCAACTCGTGGGGCAGGGACGCGAGCGTTGCAAACCGTCCGAGGGTGAGAAGGGGCGACACCATGCAGACGAGGAACGCGATCTTCAGCGCGAGCACTGCACGCCACGGCGTATGAGCGGCAAGATCGTCAAGAAAGTTGTCGACGTCGAGGTGCGCCATGCCAACCAGTTCGGCCTCGTCGTCATGAGGAAAGATGGCCTCCCATGTGAGGCGCGCCCAGCGGACATCGGTCGGCGTGAATTTCATTTCGAACCCGGTGGTATTAGACACCTTGCAGGCGCCGCTGCCAAGCTTCGCTCCGAATGAGTAGATGCATGCCGAAGATGATCGATCTGAGAAGCGACACCGTCACTCGGCCTACCGATGGAATGCGCCGAGCCATCGCGACTGCCGAGGTCGGTGACGATGTATTTCGCGAAGACCCGACCACGCGAGCGCTTGAGGAACGCGTTGCCGACCTGCTCGGAAAGGAGGCAGGGCTCTTCGTTCCGAGTGGCACGATGGGCAATCAGCTTGCGGTAGCGACGCTGACGCGACCAGGCGACGAGGTGATCATCGGCGAAGGCGCCCACGTCTATTGGTATGAATCCGGAGCAGGCGCGGCGCTCTCCGGCGTCCAGTTTGCGAGCGCAGGCAGCGGCGGTCTCTTTCGTGGCGACGATGTGCGCCTCGCGATGAAGCCACGTGCTTACTACTGCGCGAGAACATCACTCGTCTGTGTTGAAAACACCCACAACCGTGCCGGAGGCCGCATTTTTCCTGGCGCTTGGGTCGACGAGATCGCTGCTGTGTGTGCTCAAGAAGGTTTACCGATGCACCTTGATGGTGCCCGCTTGTGGAACGCGAGCGTTGCGACGGGGCAAACACCCGCAGAACTCGCACGGCAGTTTGTAACCGTGAGCGTATGTTTTTCAAAGGGACTCGGAGCCCCTGCCGGAAGCGTCCTTGCGGGGCCGACAGAGCTCATCGAACGCGCGGTTCGATTTCGCAAGATGTGGGGTGGGGGCATGCGTCAGGTGGGCCTGCTGGCAGCCGGAGCGGCCTATGCGCTTGAGCACAACCTCGGATGGCTCGAACACGATCACGAGCATGCAGCGCTCATCGCGGCGGGCCTTCTTTCGCTCGGGACTTGCGAAGTGACCCCACCAGAGACGAACATTGTCCACGTGCGATTTCATAAGCCCGTTGCTCAGCAGGTCGCCACTGCGGCACTCGAACTCGGCATTCAAGTATCGATCCCTGATGCCGATCGCATTCGGATGGTCACCCACCTAGACGTCAATAAAATTGACGCTGAGCGCGCAAGAAGCGTGATGCAGGCGGTTATTGCACGCGAGGCAAGTGAATGAGATTCGGCGCTGTGTGGTTGCTTGCGATCGCGATTTGCAGCTCGGGATGTGGCGCACGTGCATCGCTCGACTATCGCAAGGCCCTCGCCAGCGGCGATCGCGCGCACAGTGCTGGAAGGCACGCTGAAGCGGCCGTGGAATACGAACGCACGGCGAGTCTGACCGGCAAGCAACGCGACAAGAGTCGCGCGGAGTACATGGCGGCCACTGCTCACCTGAAGGCGGGTCAAAATGAGCGTGCACGGTTACTTTTAGAAAAGCTCGCGACGGCGAAACCTGCGCACGAGTACTCAGCAACCGGCGCCTTCAAACTTGCAGAGCTTCAGGGCGTCGAAGATCCGGTGACCGGACAGCGGGCATTTGAAGCCATGTTTACCCGGTTTCCGTCGAGCGGACTCGCACGCCGCGCGCTGACTCTCGCGCTTGCGACACGCGAAGAGAAGGACGGCGTCGCCGCGGTCGTTTCGTACCTCGAAGGGCTAGCAAAGACTCCGCTTCGCAAGTCCGAACTCGGCCAAAACATCGCGTACTCCCTCGCAGACGCCCACTCTCGTAGCGGCGATGTCGAGCGCGCGTACGCAGGGTATGTCGCGATCGCGAATGAGTGGCCTTATCCGTTCGGAGCGTTCTTCGATGACTCGCTCTTCAAGGCCGCGGAAATTGATCTCGGACGGAACGAATTCGAACGGGCGATCGTCCTTCTCGAGCGTCTGCTCGTTGAGCACGAAACGAGTGCGATGATGGGTAGCTATCATCGGCCACGCATGAACGCAGCGGCGCTCATGGTTGCGCACATCTACGAAGAGAAGCTCGGCAAACGCGACAAGGCACGCGATGCGTATGGGCGCATCTATCGTCAGTTCACGACCGGCGCTTTGCGTGACGATGCACTGTGGCAACAAGCGAGGCTCTATCGCGCCGATGGCGATGAATCGGCGGCATGTGGGCGGCTGTCAAAGTTGGTCAGTGAGTTTCCTGAGTCCCGATACGTGCCGTGCGCGGAGGCGAGCTGTAAAGATGTCAAGCGCACGAAGCAGAGTCGCGCGCCAAAAGAATGCCGCGACTACCTACAGCGGGGCTACTTGCCACCGTTGGCGCGGCCAGCTTTGAGCGACGACGGGGCTGGCCCTCGCAACTGAACGCGCTTCTTTGCGAGCGAAGCCATCGCCTGGCGCGAGGGGTCGAGCAGGCTTGGCGCAAGCACGGGATCGGCGCGATCGACCAGCAATTGAAGGGCGTGTACGAGGCGGCGCGCCTTCTCTTGTAACGCTTCAAGTTGCATTTGTTCACCTAGTGCAGCGAGTCTCCGCCACGCAGCAAGTTGCGCAGGGAATTGCCCGCCCTCACCGCAAAAGTCAGCGTAGGTTTGCCACACCTCGATCGTGGAAAGGCGCGTTGCATACTCATGCATGTCGACAACCGCATCGGCGTGCCAACCGAGCGCGCGTCGTGCTTTGGCTCGCGCCTCGTAGAGCGCATCGTGAGTGGGCGCGTGCGCTAGGCCCGTGGTCAGAACGCGCTCCGCTTCTCGCGCGTCACCGAGCTTCATGCGAGCTTGGGCGAGCGCTACGTACGCCTCACCAAGCGAACGGTCGAGCGCTATCGCCTCGGTAAACAAGCGCACCGCGCGGTGGTCGTCACCTGCTCGGAGCGCGCTGCGACCCTCGCTCGTGAGATCGGTTGCACCACTTGCATACGCGGTGCGCGGCATCGCCAACGCAACCAACAAAGCGTACACCGCTGGCGCAATTCGCATCGGGCATCAAGAGTACCGAGGCCCGCTCCGCATTGCACGGAGGACTTCGGACTCAATCGGTCTGTTGGGCGTCTTCGATCGCTTCCTTGCGGCCTGGGCGCAAGTTGATCTTCAAGATTTGCTTGCGCACGCGGACCGCGTCTGGCGTCACTTCAACCAGCTCATCCGCGTCGATCCACTCCATCGCGGTCTCGATGTTGAGATTGCGAGGGGGTGCGAGGACGACGTTTTCGTCTTTGCCGTGGTTGCGGATGTTGGAGAGCTTCTTCTCTCGGATCACATTCACGTCAGCGTCGTTGGGTCGATTGTGTTCGCCGATGATCATGCCCTCGTAGACGTCGACGCCCGGGTTGATGAAGAAGTTCCCTCGCGCTTGCAGATGGTTCAAGGCGTATGGGGTAGAGCCCCCTTGGCGGTCCGACACGATCGCGCCTGCCTGCCGCTTGATCATGGTGCCCATGTGGGGCTCCCAACTTTCGAAGACCGTGTTGAGCAACCCAGTGCCGCGCGTTGCAGTGAGGAATTCGCCGCGAAAGCCAATGAGTCCGCGGCTCGGAATGCGATACTCGAGACGGGCGCGGCCGAAGCCGGGGTTGCTCATCTTGACCATGCGCCCTTTGCGCTCTCCCATTCGCTCTGTGACGACGCCGATGAAGTTGTCTGGAACGTCGATGATTGCATGCTCCATGGGCTCGCAGAGCACGCCGTCGACTTCTTGTGTGACGACCTCGGGATTGCCAAGCTGCATCTCGTAGCCCTCGCGGCGCATCGTCTCGACGAGCACCGCGAGTTGCAATTCACCGCGTCCGAGAACGACGAACGTGTCGGGTGATTCGGTTTCCTCGAATCGAAGCGCGAGGTTCTTGCGCACTTCTCGCGCAAGGCGCTCGCGGATGTGGCGGCTCGTCATGTACTTCGACAGCTTGCACTTGCCCGCAAACGGCGACGTGTTCACGCCCAGTCTCATCTTGAGCGTCGGTTGCTCGACAACAATACGAGGCAGCGCGCGCGTTTCGAAGCCAGGGGACATGCAAGTGACGGTGTCACCGACATCGATCTCGTCGATGCCCGCGATCGACACCACCTCGCCGGCCTCAGCCTGTGCGGAGGGCGTGCGCTTCAAGCCTTCGTAAACGGAAAGAACCTTGACGGCTCCTTTGACGACCCTTCCATCTTTGAGTAGCGCGACGGGTTGATTCGCTTTGATCGTTCCGCCGACAACGCGACCAATGCCAAGGCGACCGACGTAATCGTCGTAGTCAATGTTGTTGATCAAGACTTGCAACAGCGCGTCTGGGTCTCCCGGCGCTGGCGGAATTTTCTCGAGAATGAGGTTGAAAAGCGGCTCGAGGGTTGTCGACGGATCTTCGAGCGAGGTCTTCGCGATCCCTTGACGTCCGATTGCGTAGATGACTGGAAAGAGAGCTTGCTCCTCGGTTGCGTCCAGATCGCAGAAGAGATCGAAGACCTCGTTCAGTACTTCCTCTGGTCGGGCATCTTGACGGTCAATTTTATTGATGACCACGATGACTGGAAAGCCCAGTTCGAGGCACTTGCGTAAAACGAAGCGGGTCTGTGGAAGTGGACCTTCGGCCGCGTCGACGAGAAGAAGCGCTCCGTCCGCCATTAGCAGCGTGCGCTCCACTTCTCCGCCGAAGTCAGCGTGGCCGGGAGTATCGACGATGTTGATCTTGGTGCCCTTCCACCGGACGCTCGTATTTTTTGCAAGAATGGTGATGCCGCGCTCACGCTCAAGGTCGTTCGAGTCCATCACGCGCTCGACGAAGGCCTCGTTTTCGCGGAAGATCCCCGCCTGCTTGAGCATATAATCGACGAGAGTGGTCTTGCCGTGGTCGACGTGAGCGACGATGGCGATGTTGCGAAGGTTCCGGGACATGAGTGGCGGGGTCATACTCACGACCATGGGTGCCGGCAAGGCGATACGCGTTCTTCGCGCTCTACGTACCTAGTGGCGTACTTGCAAAGCGTGGAGCAACCACTCACGAAAGTCCTGCGTCTTGACGACTTCTTCGCGTGAGAGTCCCGCTCGCCACGCGCAAGCTTCGACGACCGCCGCGCTGTCATAGCCCATCGCCACCCAGGCGGCCGTGGAGGCCCATAGGTTGAATAGCAAGGTGAGCCTGCTCCAGTCGTGCCGAAAGGTACCCAGGGCCTCCAGCGCTAGAAGCGGCAGTTCTGGGTCGTTACGGTCAAACGAGAATCGTCGTGCAGCTTGCGCGCGTTCGGGCACATCATCAAAAAACGCGGAAGGCGAAACGCGGAGGATGCTGGCCTCGATCAGAGTGGCGGCCTCAGGTCCATCGAGCCTCGTCATGAAGGCAGTGCCCAATGCGAGGTGACACAAGGCCACTGTCACGAGAAATGTACGTGCCCCCGGCGACACTTCGTGCATTCCAGGGTGGACCTCAAGCGCAAGGGCGTAGCCATGAGCGGCGACTTGCGTCCGTGAAGAGGTCGGCGTGACGCGAATGCTAAGCTTGAGCATGCGTGCCGCTTGAGCCGCAAGCGAGCTGTGAGCGTCGAGCGCGGTGAAGTCAGCCCCCGCAAGATCGCCACCGGCAACTTCGTCAAGTGCCTTACCCATACGAGCAAAGTACGCGACGACCGCAGGGGCAAGCTCTTTGGGGCGATAAAGCTCAAGTTCGGCAAGGAGCGCAATCGCAGGCTGCACGCTGGCCGTATGCCCGGCGAACGCCGCGAGAAGGCCGCGCGTGACGGCTCTGTCCTTCTTTCCTAATTCGTAACATTTGTCGATCGCAAGCAAGCACGCGACCGGATCAGCTCCTCGTTCGAGGGCCCTTCGTGCCTCAACCACGCTTCTGTCGAGCGAAAATTCGCGCGCTTGCGCTTGGCCTGTTCGCTCAAGCAATGATGCAAGCCGTTCGATTATCGGCACGTGAAGCGGCGAGGCATCTCGCAAGCGCTCAAACACGGCTTCTGCTTTCGCGGGTTGCAAGCAAACGGACTCATAGATCTCAGCAAGCTCAATCGTGCGCTGGCGTACGTCCTCACCCATTGTGGCGAGCGCAATTCGGCGCTCTTGGGCTTGCACCGCGTGCGCACCATCGCGTTGCCGGCGATAAATCGTCACCAGCAGTTCGAGCGCCGCGCCTTCATCCGGACATCGGCGGAGCACCTCTTTCACCGCGGCCTCGGCGCGAGCCAAATTGACGACGTGATGCGTGTAGAGGGTGGCCAATCGCAAGAAAATGGCGACCTGATCGTTGTCGCCAGTTGCCCGGCGCACCAGCTGCAAGAGGGTCGCTTCTTCGCGAGCACTCTCCTGGGCCGCCCGAAATACCAGAGCCGCGACCTCAAGCGCTTTAGGCGCATCGGGCTGCGCTTGCAGTGCGGACTCGATCAACAACACCGCACCCTTGGGGTCGCCCGCTTTGAGTAAGAGCTCGGCAAGCTCCACCTCTATCGATGTGCGCTCCTCTCCTATCGCCAGTTGCAATCGCGCGCGCAGAATGTGGGAGTGAGCGGGGAGTTCTTGATTGGCGCGCGCAAGGTTTGCCGCACGATGAAAGCGCGCGACGTCACTTGGATCAGCGACGCACAGGGGGGCAAGCCATTGGAGCACGTCACGGTTTGCAAGGTCGCCGAGTTTCACCGCCCGCGCGAGCAGTGACTGCTTGAGGGCTGGGGGACTCTCCGAGGGAAGCGCCGCGATCAGCGCCGCCATGTAGTCAAGCGCATTTACAGCATCACCTTTTGCCTCCAGGCTGAGCGGAAGGAGCAGTCGAGAGAGAACCCGCTCAGGCTGGGCACTCAGCGCCTCTTGGGCCCACCTTACGCAGCGGTCGAAGTCGTCGTGCAGAAACGCGAGCAGCGCAAGCGTCTCTGCGTACAGACCGCGCGCATGAGGAATGCGGGCTAGCAGTACGGTTACCCAACGTTCTGCGTCGTCGAGTTGATGTTGGTCGATCGCACCCAGCGCGAGAGCCCGCGCAGAGACAACGCGAATCGTTGGCATCGATGCAAGTCGGCGTAGCAGCCCATCGCCCAAAGGTTCGCGGGACGCCCACGGGTGAACCGACAACTCCGCGTGAGCGCTGGCCTCAGGGCACTGCGGATCAATGAGCATCGCGAGCCCGGTGATGGCGTTGAACCACGCAGCGAGGTCCGTTTCGCTCCGCGCAATGCGACGGAGGCTTGCACGATTGAGGGGGTCTTCCTCGATGATCGCCTGGTGATTGAAAACCGCGCTTGCGGAGTCACCGCGCACCAGTTCATCGAGCCACGCGAGTCGCTCGCGCATCTCAACGCGATCGTCTGCTGTGGAACTGAGCTGTAACGCCTCGAGCAGCTCATCCGTTGCGGTCGCCACGACCGAGAGCTGCGCCTCGGCGGTCTCGTGCAAAATAAGCCAAAACGGGCTCGTTTTGGCAGATGCAGCACCCAGCGCGCGCAATGCCTCGTCCGTGAGCCCCGCATCGAGATAGCCACAAGCAGCCGCGAGCAGGAGCTTGTCGCTTTCAGTACCGGTCACAACACCTGCGAGGCGCTCGTGCTCGCGGGCTGCGGCGCCTCGTGTTTCCGGCAACCCAAAGCCGCGCGCGACGTCACTTCCCTCGAGCCGCGCGAGTGACTCGGCCCAGTCGTGCTCGGACGTCTCGCCTGTGGCAGCAGCCCAGCGTTCAGACCACCCCTCGCTCCCGCTCGATACAAAGCGCGCAATGCCAGTTACAAAAGGGAGGCTGAGGTGCGCGTTCTGAAGCAGCGGCAGCCAATCGATAGGATCGGCAAACCCCGCGGCTTCGATCTGGAAGTGGCTCGCTGTCGCCTTAGAACTGGCTTCGCTCGCAGCTTGAAGAAAATGGACGTAGTCATCCTTGGACACCAGGCGACGAAGCGCCTCAAGCACTGCCACGTGGTCCGGTGAGGTCTCTGCGATGCGCTCAAGCGCTGTGCGTGCGGGTCCGGTGTGGCCAAGTCTCGCCAGCTGAGTCGCCTCGACAACGCCAAACGATGGGTCTTCACCGACAAGCGAATGGCTCCATTCGCTAAGGGCGCGACATGCTCCGCGCTGATCACCGCGCCTGAGTGCGCGCTCGACATCGAGGGGAAACGGCGGGTTGCCGATCGGCAATGCGTCATCGACAAACTCAGCCGCGATGGCCTGCGAGGAGGACGGTGAACCGGATTTCCAAACCGCGTAATTTGCGGCGCGAAAGGGATCGTCGAACAGGTCAAGTTGCTTGCCGGACAGGAGTGCAGCAGCGCCGCTTAGGTCGCTATCGGTCGCGCGGAAAATATCGGCGCACGCAGCGAGTGCCTCCGTATTCCGCTCATCAATCGCCCCAAGGAGGCGATCCCAACCAGAAGAGGGCTCGCGCGACTCAACGGGCCGCGAGCCAAAGCCAGCAGCTCGACCAATTGCATTGCGGAGCAGCGAGGCGCCCGCACCAACGTGCAAAGAGAGTTCGGCAAGTGCGTTGACGACCGCGAGCCAGTCTTCGGCGGTCACCGCTTCTGCGATGTGCGCAAAGTTCGCAACGGCCGCCGGCAATCCAGGAGCCTCTTGCGCCCGCGCTGGAACGACGCCAAGCGCTATGCCGAGCTCCTGAAAAATCGGGTGCGCTCCGTCTTTCGCCAGACCCTCGGCAAGATCGCTCTCTCCACTTTGACCGATGGAGCGCGCGAGCTCAAACGCCCTCAGGTGCAGCTCAAGCGCAAGCGCGTCCGACGGCGCGCACGATGCCTGCTCGCGAACAAGTGCAAGCCATTCCTCATCAGAGGCATCGGGTGAGCAACGAGCCCTTTGCCAGGACACGAGCCAGTCCGAAGGGGCGCTCGCAAGAACCGCAACGCTCTGCGAGAGGTCACCCAAGGCACGATAGACCTCACTCGCGGCAGTGAGGCCCCCGACTTCTTGCGATCCATCGCGAGTGAGTGCCTCGAGCGCCTCCGTAAGGGCGTTTTCAAGCAACTGAGGGTTCACGTGCTTGACGTTCTCAGGGCTGCTCTGGAGGAAGCGAAACGCCTCCGCCCACGCGACATCGGCGCTCTCTGCTGCAGCGGCCTCAGGAGCAATATTCGAGCTCCAGTCGAGGTCGGCGTTCGGGATCGATGAACCAGTGGGATCAGTCATCGTGCCCCCAAATGCGCGCAGCGATGGTTACAAATTCGCGACTGAGCGTCTCCGAAACAAGGGTCCGTACCTGGTCATCGTCGGAGGTCTCGTCGAAGGGGCCGTTGGCGACTTGCTGGTAATCGAGCGAAAAGAGAAGCGCCGCCCTTCTCAGTGCTTCGCGGCCGCGCTGCGCCCAAACGCGGACAACTTCGGGGACGGGAGGAAAGTCCTCGAGCTGCTTTGCGAGTTCCTTGCGCTCTTTGCGACTGAATCGACCCTCGAAGTAGCGCTGTGCCTCCGTGACGCCCGGATGATCTGTGAATGCGACCTTGAGTTTGAGGGCGCGACATAGGCCGACCACGGCCAAAACAAGGCGGTCGTCATCGGCCAACGCAAGCGGCAGGAGGCCCCATGCGCTCGCGGCCGCGAGGCGAGCGACAGCCGACGCGGTCGGCGGGACTCGGTTGTAAAGCGTGACGACCCCGGCGGTCGCGCCGAATGCACTGGCGATGCAGCTCGCCCACTCCGGGATGGCCTCTGGCATGGCCTCTGGGGCCTCCGAAGAGTCGATGTGCCGATCGCGGCCCGCAAGAAACGCGACCACACCGTCGTATGCACCACCCAGAGGCGAGGCGATGACGTCGAGCCGCAGAAGGTCCATCTCTTCGCTCGTAAGCTCCGCTTCCGTGAGCGCTTCGGGCACCGGCGCCGATGCCTTCCAATGCTCCACTGCGGTGTGCGCACGCGCCGATGAAGTCGCGAGCGCAAGCGACCACGCGAGCGCCTCAATCGTACGCGCGCCGAGGATGTGCGCGACACGCGCGAGTCTCAGGGCACACACGTAGTCAGGCCCACTGGCGCGCAGGGACGCTCTAATACCATCAAGGCTCTTTACTAATAGGTCGCGCCACTCATCGACACGCAAGTCGTCGCGAGCCAGCAACTGATCGATCGCTTCGCCGTCGACCGGCGCATCGCTAAGAAGTTGTCGAAGCGCCCGGAGGACGCCGTGATCGTCCGAGAGCTTGTCGCGATAGATGGCGAGCGCCAGCCGAGCAGCTTCGACGCGCGCATCAACAATCGGACGATTGCGCATCAGGGTCTCGAGCCCACGCGCAGCGGCCTCATGGTTACCCGAGAGGATGGCCAACCGAACTTGCCTCTCGGTGAGAGCTAAGGGGAACGCGACCGTAGTCGCCACCCTGTCGAGCAGAGCAAGGGCTCTCGCTGGCTGAGAGAGCTTGTTCTCGAGCACGTCGATCGCTGCAATTGCTGCGGTCAGGCGACTCCCCAGCGGCGCAGCCTCAAGCGTCGCAAGCCGTTCAAGCGCCAGCGCTGCGTCATCATGGCGGTCTTCCTTAATGGCGATTTCTGAGGAGAGCGCAAGAGCGCCCAGATGGTGTTCGTCAAGCATATTGACGTTTGTGAGGGCCTCACTCGCCGCAAATAGATCCCCAGTCTGACGAAACGAGCGCGCGCGTTCCCAGTAGATTTTCAGCATCTCGCGCGGGTCATCAGCCACAGCGAGCCTTCGTGAGGTGAGGGCAAGAAGCTCGCCGGCGTCTTTCTGATCGCGCGCTGCGCGAAAGAGTTTCTCAAAGGCGACTCCGCGCCAAGGGCTCTTGTCAAACGCTGAGGCATAACAGGCTTCAGCGAGCCGGGTCTCGCCGAGGCTCTCGAAGGCGATGCCTGCCTCCTCAAAATAATTCGAAGCGACCTCGGCGTCGCCTGTGAGCTGGCCGAGTCGCGCGCAAGAGCGAGCGACAAGTGTCGTATCGCAGCTCAACTTTGACGCGCATCGAAGGCCGATCCACGCGCTTGTCTCTCGCGGCATCGTAGTGGTCGCACGCTCAAAAGCCACGACCGCCTGTTCGACGCGACCCTCTGCAAGAAGGGACCAGCCGAGAATCGCGAGCTGCTTCGCGGCCGCCGAAACAGGCAATTTCCCAGTCTCACGAATCAGGTCGTCAAGAGACGGATCGATCGGTCTCGAGGGCGGGCGGACCGCTCCCGGCGCTGCTGTCGGCGTCCACGCGCGCAGCGCTGGCTGCCTCGCTGCCGGCGAACACTCAACGATCGCATTCCAAGGGTCGGCAACGTCTTCGTTCGCGGCGTTCGCGGTCAGCGCATGCCGAAGCCACGACCGCGCAGTTTGCAAAGACGGTGCGTGATGAAACCACGCCGCGTGAGGTCGTCCTGACTCAAGATGAAGCGCAGCGCTTGGCGTCTGCGTACGAAGCCAGAGTCCAATGTCCTCTGCGGGCCCACCCTCGCCAATTAGTACATGGGCAGCTCGATCGACATCTGGCGCGAACAGCGCCTCACCGAGGGCCGCAGCGACAATGAGATCGCGATCGCCACCGTAAGCGTCCTCGAGCAGGAGCGGCGTGTGGCGTTGCCGCTTGACAAGCTGGGAGGCGAATCGCTCGAGCGCGCCTACGGCGGGATACAGCTTCGTTGCCAGTTTTTCTCGCGACGATTGCCCAAGCCACGTTGCCGCAAGTTCCGCGGCAAGCGATGCGATGGGGTGAGCCCCTCCGTGGCGCAAATCGATCAATGACTGTTCTGAAATGCCCTCACGCAAGTGGAACATCGCCGCAACCAGGGCGAACTCAGTCTGTTCGGTTTCGCAATTTTCACTAGCAAAACGAGCACGTTCGCCCGCTTTCTTCGCATCGTGCCGGACCGCGGCGATGGCCGTCCAATGCAGCCAAGACGCGACGGGATGGTTAAGGGCAAGGCGCCCGACCGGCCCCGTATCCTGCTCGACGCGAAGCGCCGCGAGCGCCGCGAGCAGTTCAATTCCAAGGCGCGCGTCGCTCGAGCCAGCGTGCACGCGTTCCGCAGCCTGGAGAGTTTGTAACCATTCCTGAGCGTTATCGCTTTCACTGAGGTTCCCAAGCACACGCGCGAGAACCGCACCGTCACCGCTGCCGAGGTCATCGAGCGTTCGAGCGCGTTCGTTCGCGCTGGTCGAGCGCACATAGCGCAACAAGGCAAACGCGGCAGCGTCGACACCCGGGTCAAGCTCAAGCTGCTTGGCAAGCGCGGTATCGAGCCAAACGTCATCGTCTGCCAATCGGGCGAGGACAGGTGCGAGCCGTGCCAAACGAGGGGGAGCAACGCCGGACGTCAAGGCTCTTGACAATGAAGCCTGCGCCTCACTGGACTCTTTGGCGACGGCAAAAAACCACGCAGAAGCAAGGGCTGTGGCCTGCCGCACCGAGTCCTTGGGCGCAAATTCACTTTGACCACGCCACGCAAGTCCCCACGCATGCAGTGTCTTTTCACGTGTCGTGCGCACAAAGTGAACCGCTCGTGCAATCGCTTGCGCATCGGGATCTGAAAGCGCCTCATCAAGCGAAGGGTGCGAGTCGGGGCGATGGATATGCGCCAAGAGAACGTCACGCGAGACGACCGCTTCGCGAAGGGGCGCCCGGAGTTCGCTCTTGTTGCCCCACTGCGCGGTGCGCTCGAGGTCCCCAGCGACTTCAAACGCCGCGCGTGCCCCCCACAGGATGGCTCCGGCGCTCACTGGGTCATTGGCGCCGCGGAGGCAACGCTCCGCACACTCGAACGCGCGGCTTGCGGCGGCGGGGTCGTCCACTACCGCTGCGCGTGCGGCCCACATCCATGCGTCCGCGATCCGCGCGGGCTCAATTTGCCACCTCCTCACGCCAAGCGCACGCCTCGTTATGTCGCTTGCGGCAGCTTCGGAGAGCACTTCGGCACGCACACGCGCTGCGGTGCCTTCAAGAGGCAGTGTCTCAACGAGGCGGCCCTTTTTGAGAACGTGTTCGAGCACAACGAGCGCGAGCCATGTTTCGGGTGAACGTTCGCCAAGCGCTGCAATGAGGCATGCGCAGGCCTGCGATGCATCGGCGTCTGCATGGCACAGCACCGCAAGGTCAATGCGCAGCAGTGTGCGAAATGCGGGGTCCTTCGCGCTCTCGATGCGCGCCGCGAGAGTGTGCTTCTGGTCTTCGATCGAGTGCGCGCGCACGGCGGCCGCCTCTGCGAGCAGAAGGCCTGCGGGGGCTCTACCAAGCGCTTCTGGCAACACGACGAGTTCATCTTGGAGCAACGCCAAAATGGCCCGCATGAGCGCGACGTCGTCGACAGGCTCAGCCGGGCCACTGAGGGCGCCCAGGAGCTCGGACGCCCTAGTCTCAGACTCGCCCCACGTGAGCCAGAGCATCCACCACTTGAGCTCCGCATTCTCAATTGCGGCGATGGGGGGGAGGGCATCTGGCGTCCGCGATCGTCCGTTGACGAACTCAACGATCGCGCGCGCCTCCTGCGCAAGCGACGCGGCAGTCTTGGATGCATCGCTCTTTGCGAAAGCATCGATGAGCGATTCGAATGTGGACTCTGAATCTGCACTCACGCGTAAGAACCTCCTGCAGCCGTCGTGGCTAGGAGTGTGTCGGGCAAAAGCCCAACACACTCCGTCGTGACTGTTTATGGTCAGGTGGAGCTGCCGCTCCCCCCGACACCCCCCATGCTCGGTTTGTTTAAGTGAGCCTGGTTGTTTGTTACAGAACGGCGGTTTTTATGGATGACGTGAGGGATGGTAAAGGGCGTTGCGTATCGGAAAGAGGGTCTCGGTGGGCGGCTCTAGCGGAGCTCGAGGGGGCACCCCTCGAACAAAACCAGCCACGACGGAGTTCGGCGGACTTTTGTCCGACGAACTCCTAGGGTGAGTGGTAAGAGCCGGGCCATTATGGGCTCGGCCTTCGATCGCGCAATTGCAAGTTCGTTTGGGCGCCCGCGCGCCGTTCTCCACGTCGGCCCCTCCAATGCGGCCGTTGAAGAGCAAGCCGCGCGTGCGGGAGCGCGTCTCGTCACGACGACCGGCAAGAAGGGCGACCTTGCCCCTCACGTGACCTCATTCGATCTCTTGACCATCGAGCCCGACACCACGTTCATCACCAGCGAGAACCTCGCCATGTGGTCAACATGCTTAACTGATGGCGGTCACTTGCTCGTCCCCTATCGCGCTGGCGCCGCCCCAGACGATGCGCTCGCGCAAATTCGCGCCGCAGGACTCGAGCCGATGCGCATCGATACGGGCTCGCGCATGGGCCAGCGATTCGCCTCACGCAAGGGCTTCGTCGTTGTGGCTCGAAAGCGCCCCGAGCCTGGACCTCTCACCCTCACCATTGGCATGCTCACGCTCAACGAGGAAGAGAGCATCGAGCGCATGATCGACGAGGTTCGGGTCTACGCGCCTGAGGCCAAAGTGCTCGTCGTCGACAGCTCGAGCGACCGCACCCCCGAGCGCGCGACCGCAAAAGGCGCGCGGGTCATTCGCCAACTTCCGCCGCGCGGCCACGGCCCCGCGATGGAGCGGTTGATGTACGAAGCCGCGTGCGACACCGACGCCCTCATCTACCTCGATTGCGACTTCACCTATCCGGCCGATCAAATTCCACGCCTGCGCGCGCTGCTCGAGCAAGGTGCCGACATGGTGAACGCCACCCGCACGCACACCAAACCCGACGCGATGCCGATCCCAAACTTCATCGCCAACCGCGTCTTCGCAGCCACAGCGCAACTCGTCCACGGCATCGCCACCACCGACGTGCACAGCGGCATGCGTGCGTATCGCTCAAGCATGGTCCGCGCCTTCGCGTTCGACGGTGAAGGGGACGCGCTCCCGCTCGACACCCTCATTCTGCCCGCCCGTTCAAACTACGACGTCATCGAAACGCCGATCGGGTACCACAAGCGCGTCGGCGAATCGAAGCTCGCCAGGGTGCGTGGCACGCTCTGGTCGTTCGCACGCATTGCCTCAGCGATTGGCAAAGGCACGCGCGTTCAGCGCGGCGGGTCGTTTCGACACTTGGCGAACGACCCAACAACGCAACAGCGCAACGTCTAAGACGCTGATATTGTTTATATTTATGCGGATTTTGGCCCGCAAAAAGTCGCAGGCTGCGGCGCACCTAGCCACGCCACGGTTTCTCAACTAACCTTGGGGGCAGGGTAGGCGCGGCTGCCTTCCCGCAGGTTTTCCTTGGCGCCGCATTGGGGCACCAGGGCCATTTGTTTCTACCTATTTCTCATTTCGCTCCTCATTTCGCTCACACGCCGATGCACCTCCGAACAAGACCGTCCCGTGCTCTCGCCACCTCGCACCACAACGCGAGCCGCCCAGCGCTATTCGGGACGTCTTCACGGACCCTCGCGCGCGAGCGGGAAAGACTCTGTTCCTACGATGGCCAAAAATATGCTGGTGATCAGCTGCGACATTCGCGAAGCACGCGTCGCACTGATTGAAGACGGAATTATCGCAGAACTGCACATCGAACGCCGCGGCGCGCAGCCCAAAGGCGGCAACGTGGGCGATGTGTACCTCGGCAAGGTCACGCGTGTCCTGCCGGGGCTGCAAGCGGCGTTCATCGACATCGGACTCGAGCGCGCGGCGTTCCTCCATGTCGAAGATCTGATTCGCCCTGACGACTTCGAGACCTACCTCGCAGGCGGACGGCGCCACGCGCGCGACCGTGAAGAGGGTGGCAACGGCGGCAAGGGCGGAGCAGGCAGCAGCAGTGAAGAGGTCGATCCACAAGAGCTCGCGGCCGACGAAGCCGCTGCTGCCGAAGAGGCTGAGAGCCTCGCACCTCCTGCACTTGAGAGCGCACCCGGAAACGCGAGCGAGGCGAGCGAGGCGAGCGACGCCGACCCTCTACCGGACGAGAGCGAGATCCCGTCGCGGGCTTTGCGCATGCCGTTCCTCTCAGAGGCGCCGTTTCCACCCCCATCTGGGCACGACGTCGTCACGGTCGGCCCTATCCCTGACGCGCCCGTTCCCAGCTCGTCACGCGCGGGCAAGAGCTCGCGAGGCGCTCGTGCAAGCGCTCGTCAAGCTACGCGTCCACCACGCGAGCCCGAAGAAACGCCCGAGAGCCAGGCCGCAGCCACGGTGCCTCGCGGCGCCTCAGGCAAAGAGACGGCCAGCGACGCAGGCCTTGACCCGTTGAACCTGACAGCGGCACACGCCCCTACTGACCCAGGGGCCGAACGAGACGCCGAACGAGGCGCCGGACCCGTGTTCGACAAGGCCGCCATTGCATCGCTCGACACGCTCGCTCCCCCACCGCCCTCGGGTAACGGCGCGCCAGACCTGGGCAGCGACGACATCTTCGACGATCCCGACCTTCCGGGCTTCACGATCACCGACCCTGACGCACCGATGCCCAAGGCGTCCGCCCCTCGCGAGCGCGAAGGGGGCAGAGGGCGCGGCCGGGGGCGCGGGCGCGGGCGGCAGGACGATCGTCAAGACGCCCGTCAAGACAATCGGCAGTCAACCAACGGAACCGTCCCACTCCCACCTCCGGCAGCAAAGGGCGCAGCCCGCGAAGGAGATCGTGGCGGGCGACGCTTTGACAATCGCGACGGCCGAGGACGGGGTCGCCAAGGTGGCGCGCAACGCACCGATCGCAACGCCGATGCAGGCGGCATCTCGCGCATCTCAAAGTCGACACCGATTCGGGACGTCGTCAAAGAAGGCCAGACGATCATCGTCCAGATCACGAAAGAGCCCATCAGCACCAAGGGCGCGCGTTGCTCGAGCCATATCTCGCTGCCCGGTCGCTACGTCGTCTACTTACCAACGGTCGAGCACATAGGCGTCTCGAAGCGCATCGGTTCTGAAAGAGAACGTGCGCGGTTACGAGAATCGATCGAGGGCATGAAGCCCCCAACCGGCGGCCTCATCGTGCGCACCGTCGCCGAGGGCCTGACCAAAAAGCAATTGAAACAGGACGTGGGCTATTTGGTTCGCCTCTGGGGTGAGATCGCCAAGACGCGCGAAGGCGCCAAGGCACCGGCGACGCTCATGAGCGAACTCGACATCGTGCTCAAGACCGCACGCGATCTCTTCACCGACGAAGTCGACAAACTCGTGATCGACGATCGCAACCAGTACCAACGCATCTTGTCGTTCGTCGAAATGTTCATGCCCGAGCGCATGAAGGACGTCGAGCTCTACGAAGGCGACGAGCCTATTTTCGATGCGTACGGCATCGAGGACGAAATTCAACGCGCGCTCTCACGCAAGGTGCCACTCGCATCGGGCGGCTATCTTGTCATCGACCAAGCCGAAGCCCTCACTGCGATCGATGTCAACACCGGCCGTTACGTCGGCAAGGGTGCGAAAGACATGGAAGAAGCCATCGTCCGCACGAATCTCGAAGCCGTGGAAGAGATCGCCTACCAGCTGCGTTTTCGCAACATTGGCGGCATGATCATTCTTGACCTCATCGACATGGAGAAGGCATCCAGCCGAGAGAAGGTCCGCAAGCGCCTCGAAGAGCTTCTGCAGAAAGACAAAGCGAAGACGACGCTCAACCGCATTTCCGACCTCGGCTTGATCGAAATGACGCGCAAGCGCACGAGAGAGAGCCTCGGTCGCTTGCTGCACGAGCCCTGCTTCTATTGCGACGGCACAGGCCAGCTGCAATCAAAGGAGACGATCGCTTACGAGATCCTCCGCGAGATTCGCCGCAAGCGTCGCGATCTGCCCGGCTACTCGATTCATCTTAACTGCCACCCCGCGGTCGCCGACATCTTTGCGGGTGCAGAAAAGGCGGCGCTCCAAGACGCTGAAAATCGGTACATGCGCAAGATCCACGTCAATCCAAAACGCGAGTACCACCTTGAGCAATTCGACCTGCTCGGTAAGTGAGAAGCCAAGTGAGCAGCCCAATGAGCGAGCCAACGATTGAGGTCGACGACCCGAACAAGCGTGGCGAAGAGCGCGTCACCATCAACAAAGAGTTCGAGTCGTTCGACGCGTTCATCCAAGAATACGTGACCAACATTTCGCGCACCGGCGTCTTCATCAAGTCGCAGACCCCCCTGACCATCGGCACGCGCGTCAACCTTCGCTTCACGGTCATCATGAACGACATCGAAACGATCGAAGGCATCGGCGAAGTGGTGCGGGTCGAAGAAGACCCGCAGGGCATGGGCGTCGTGTTTCGCGAATTGAGTGGGTACTCGAAGGACCTCATCGACAAGCTCCTCATTCGTCGGGACCCGCGTTAAGGTTTGGCTCCTGGTTGCGAAAGGCCTAAGCATGCCTAACTTGTGAGCGCGTAGTTCACGTTAGGAGGCAGCCGTGGCCCCTCTGTCCGTTCTGGTTGTCGATGACGACGCTGCGATTCGCGATGCGCTCGCCTGCGTCCTTGAATCCGAGGGATTCGAGGTCGCCGTCGCCGAAAACGGAGAAGTCGCGCTCGACGCCATCCGCACGGGTAGAGCTCCCGACGTCATGGTGCTCGACCTGATGATGCCCGTCCTGAGCGGCTGGGAAGTCCTCGAGATCGTCGATGCAGAGCCCGACCTGCAGAGCATCCCGATTCTCGTGCTTTCAGCGATGTGCGCGCCGCTTGCGCCCCCGGGTCTACGCGGAGGCGTGAAAGCATGCCTCTCGAAACCCGTGCGGCTCGAAGTGCTCATCGAAACGGTCAAGCGCCTGGCCTCGCCCCTCTTGCCGCCCGCAAACGCGCCCTTCCCTCAGGGCCAGACCGTGTCTACCCTCTCCTCCCCCATCCTAAGGAGAGACAACCATGGCCTTTGAACTACCCCCGCTGCCCTACGCGAAAGACGCACTGTCCCCGCACATCACCGCGGAGACCCTCGACTTCCATCACGGCAAGCATCACAACGCCTACGTCACCAACCTGAACAAGTTGCTCGACGGCAAGCCCGAGGCGACCAAGAGCCTCGAAGACATCATCATGAGCAGCGAGGCCGGCGTCTTCAACAACGCAGCCCAAATCTGGAACCACACGTTCTACTGGAAGTCGATGAAGCCCAACGGCGGCGGTCAGCCCAACGGCGACCTGCTCGCGGCCATCAATCGCGACTTCGGATCGTTCGACAAGTTCAAAGAAGAATTCACGACTGCAGCGACAACGCAGTTTGGCTCAGGCTGGGCGTGGCTCGTCGAGCAAAATGGCAAACTCGCGGTGACAAAAACCGGTAACGCCGACCTGCCGATGAAGCACGGCCAAAAGGCACTGCTCACGATCGACGTTTGGGAGCACGCTTATTACATCGACTTCCGCAACCTGCGCCCAAAGTACATCGAGACGTTCCTCACGAGCCTCGCCAACTGGGACTTCGCGGCCGAGAATTTGAAGAAGTAACCAATCTTCCCCATGTCGCTGGTTGCAGACGTGCAACCAGCTTGCTAGCATCAAGCAAATGGCAACGCTCCACGTCCGCAATGTGCCCGACGAGCTGTACGAACCTCTTCGCGCGAGCGCCGAAGCTCATGGATCATCGATTGGCGCCGAGACTGTACGTCTGCTCCGGCGCGCACTGCGGACCGAGCGGGCTGGCGTGCGGGACCTTTTTGACGAAATTGAAGCCCGAAGGCCCGTCGCTCGACCCGGGACACCGTCGGCCGCCGAGTTGATCGGCCGCGAACGCGATGCACGCTGACCTCGCCCACACGGATGTCTGGATTATCGACGCGTCGGTGGCCGTCGAGTACCTGGTCGCCCTGAAGTGGCCG